>NZ_JBFRYA010000004.1:0-292070 GCF_040892635.1 Zhongshania guokunii
CATCGAAATGTTTTACAACTCGACACGCAAGCATGGTACAAACGGATTGCTGTCACCAAGGCAGTATGAAGACCGTTTCAAATTGAATAACGGAGTGGTCTAAAGTTTTGGGGGCTATTCATAGATCGTAGATACCATCTGAGAAAGCTAGCCCCTTTGCATAAATCCTAAGATCTTGAGTCATTATATATCCTTATTCTGAAGCTCGACCGGAGTGCTAAGGCCAGTGTAATTTACGTTCTGAAGCACAGCGTAAACACGTACGGTTGACACACTTGTTAGGACTTATACTTAGCACACGGTGAAACTGTTCCATCAGGATTTGAGGCCGCCCCGCATGCATATTCAAGAAACTCGACATCAGTTTCAACCTCCCTGCCTCCAGAATAACCATGAAGCGTGTGATGCTCTCTTCTTTCCAAAGGCGCTCCGCACTTTGGACACACAAGATCATAATCTTTCATAAGCTCAGCTAAAGTTGACAGCTGTTCTTGAACACCCCTAACTTCTGATTCCTTTAGTTCAATTTCTTCTTCATGCAGAGTTCCATCGGCTCTTAGCCTTTCAATTTCTGATAGTTGACGCTCAACTCTACTTGATAAAGATTCAGCCAATGCATCTGAAGTTTGACTTTCTAATTCATTTATCTTTTCAGCCAATACATCTATGCGCTCTTTTTGTAATTCAATAAGGCTATCTTTGTTAGCAACAAGAGACCGATATATTCCAAACAAAGCCAGAACAAAAACTGACAATGAAATTATTTGAGTGTAAAAAATTATATCGTTGCTCATATAGAACTCTTATGCCCTAACAGTTACCTGAAAACTCTGGCCACATATCACTTTACCCCCCTATAAAGGAGTGAGCATCAACATTGATTGAATAATGTTAGGGAACTCAATGAAGTGGCGACTTCGCTATCAACGAATGCCGGTCAAACAAAGACTGTCCCTGTATTTCTGCCAGATATCCCTTTTCCTGATCATATCGCGTTTCTTCTGATTTTCAACGACTTAAATTACCGGTCACGATGTTAATCGGAATGACACTACAACTCCCACGCGCTGGCGATATTATCGGCTCGCTTTTGCCTGCACTTTATTATGATCTATTACAGTCTGCGCCTTAGATAAACACCCCTGCCACGTCAGTGGGTGTTCGATGACAAAAAGGCGGGCTGGTCAATAATATCCGCAAGTTGCTGAAGGCCTTCTTCCCAATTATCGCGACTGATTGGGCCGCCGTAGCAGATGCGCAGGGCATCGGGTGGATTATTGTCGGTACTGAATGCGGCACTGGCAACGGCGCTGACACCGAGGGCGCGGAGCTGCACCGCCAATTCAGAGGGGTTCCAGTTAGAGGCCTTGGGTAATTTCAGCCACAGGTGGAAAGCGCCCTTGGCTCCGGCAATACGATTGCGACCTAGATATTGTTCTGCCAGTTTTAAGCGCGCGCTGCCTTCTGTGCGCACTGCTTTTAACATGGCGTCGGCGGTGCCATCCATTATCCACGCGCTCACCAGTGCGTCGGTCAAGGGACTAGACATGACCGACAGTGCTCGCATTGCGCCTGCGGCTCGTTGGGTCTGCCGCTTGCCGGGTGTGTGCAAAAACGCTGAGCGCAGTCCCGGCCCAAAACATTTGGCGGTGCCGGTAATGTAGTAAGTTAGCTCAGGCGCCAAATCGGCAAAGGCAGTCACTGGCTCGTCGCTGAGCATGGTGTAGGCGTCATCTTCAATAATAGGGATACTGTAACGCAGGGCAACATCGGCCAAGCTTTGGCGGCGACTTAGTGGGATCGTTGTGGTGGTGGGGTTGTGAATGGTGGGGTTTACATACAATACCGCTACCCGCCCTTCCTTGCAGACCTCTTCAAACGCCCTCGGCAGTGGGCCATGCATATCGCGTTCTAGCGAATGCAGGGTTAACCCAAGTTGCGCCGCAATGGCCTTCATTCCCGGATACACCAAGCTTTCGACACACACCAGCTGGCCCGGCGAGACTAATTGCGTCATTAAGCCCACAAGGGCGCTGTGAATACCAGGGCAGATCAGAATCTGTTCTAAGCACGCATTTTCTAAACGGCGATCCAGCCACATGAGTGCGGTCTCGCGCTCGCGCTGGCCGCCACCAAAGGATTGATAGCGCAGCAGAGAATACAGGTCGTGCTGGGCGAGCACGGCAATTGCGCTGTCGCGCACTTGTTCTATTAGGGTGGGTATTGCGGGTTCAATTAAGAGGTTCATGGTCATCTCGTAACCGCCCTTAACCGAACCCAAGGCCAATACTTTGCCTTTAACGAAACTGCCCGAACCGGGATGAGACTCAATTAAGCCGCGTCGCTTGGCTTCGTTATAAGCCCGTGCCGCCGTGGTGTAATTGATATCGACTGCCGCCGCGAGATCTCGCAGCGTGGGCAGGCGGTCACGGGCTTGTAGTCGTCCCGACTCCACATCTTCAGCAATTAAATCGGCAATTAATAAATAGGCTGGCCGCCCTTTTTCTTTAGCCAGCGTCTTTGCCCAGCGCTGAAGCTCTGCCAAATTCATAAACCTACCACCTATGTCTCGATACCGCAGGGAAATTGATCGTATCATTCGTAAAAATTGATTGCATCACAAATCATGTGCCGTCTCGCTCCGCCCCACAAGCTCGCACACACCTCAAAAAAGCCCGTTCGCGGTGCAAAACCACAGAATTCAAGGATGAGTAATTTGCCAAGACAAAATCATAAAAAATAATTAGCTCAAATTTTCGGTTAGTGCGATGGCATTGATTGCATATTGATTGCATAAAACCAAAAATTGATTGGCATATTGATTGCTCTTATTACATTGCATCATCGGATCACATGCCGGTGGTATCACTTTTAAGCACTCGCTAATGGAGAGACCCAATCATGCCAAAAGTAACGCAAGCAATGCACAAAGCCGGTGACTTTTTTGTCGACTACGAAGAGAAAGTCTTTGAAGACGTTAAAGCCGAGGCGGGTCAAAAAGCCTTGGTTACCTTTCACACAGTGGCCTTTGAAGGCTCCATCGGTTTCGTCAATATGCTGCAAGCCACACGACTGCTGCGCAAAGGATTTGAAACCTCAATTTTACTCTATGGCCCCGGCGTTACCTTGGGTCTACAACGCGGTTTTCCCACCATTGGTGACGAAGCCTTTCCCGGCCATTTAAATTTTAACAATCAGCTTGGCAAGTTCATGGCCGAGGGCGGCAAAGTCTACGCCTGTCGCTTTGCCCTGCAAGCCCTTTACGGCCACGGCGAGCCATCGCTGATTGAAGGCATTCGGCCGATCAACCCTCTCGATGTGCTCGACCTCAAGCTTCTGCACATTCGTGACAATGCCGTCATCATCGATACTTGGACTGTGTAAGGACCTTATAGCATGGCGCAGAGCAACACGATTCGCGCCGCTGCCGTTCAGCTCTCTCCAGATTTGGAGAGTGCTGAAGGTACGCTGGCCAAAGTGCTAGACACCATTGATACGGCGGCCGCCAAGGGCGTCGAAATCATTGTGTTTCCTGAAACCTTCTTGCCCTATTACCCGTATTTTTCCTTTGTTTACCCGCCGGTGGCCTCCGGGCCAGAACACCTGCGACTATACGAGGAGGCCGTTGTGGTGCCCGGCCCTATCACCCGCGCGGTTGCCGAGCGCGCCCGCGCAAAAGAAATAGTGGTGGTACTGGGCGTAAATGAGCGCGACAACGGCAGCCTCTACAACACCCAACTGGTATTCGATGCCGATGGCGAACTCCTACTCAAGCGCCGCAAACTCACCCCCACATTTCATGAACGTATGATTTGGGGGCAAGGCGATGCCTCCGGTTTAAAAGTGGTCGACACCCGCGTTGGCCGTGTTGGCGCCTTGGCCTGCTGGGAGCACTACAATCCCCTAGCCCGTTACGCCCTAATGACCCAGCATGAACAGATACACTGTAGTCAATTTCCCGGCTCCTTGGTCGGCCCTATTTTTGCAGATCAGATTGAAGCCACGATCCGTCACCACGCTCTTGAAGCCGGCTGCTTTGTGGTCAATTCCACGGGCTGGTTAAGCGATGCCCAGATTGAGTCTATTTCCCCCGACCCCAAATTACAGCGCGCGCTGCGCGGTGGCTGCAACACCGCCATTGTGTCGCCAGAAGGCGTGCATCTCGCACCGCCGCTGCGCGAAGGTGAAGGCTTGGTCATTGCCGATCTCGATCTCAATTTAATCACCAAACGCAAGCGCATGATGGATTCAGTCGGCCACTACGCCAGACCGGAGTTACTCAGTTTGGCCATTAATGACAAACCGGCTAGCTATAGCCAGCCGATGCCCAGCAGTACAGCCACCGTCACAGGAGACGTCAGCGATGAAGCCGAATCCCGCATCGAAGCCAACAGCCAAATCCACGCAGCGGCTGATCACTGAGCTACAAACCCAAGGCTTGCGACTTGCCGGTGGCCAGACTGACCAGCTGCGCCGCAAAGGTGGCGCCGGCCCCAGTGATCATCAGGCCATCACGATTGCTGACACCACGGTGATGGTGCCAATTTACAGCGACGCAGCATGGGACTCCGCTTTTTCGGTGGGCGAGCACAATGGTGTGAGCACTCTCAAGCAGGGCGACATTCCCTTAAGCGATATTAGCTTTGTGACTACGCCGCGTTTTTATGATTTGCACACTGCCGAGGGCATTCCCTATTCCCATATCGCCACGCTGCACAGCCGCGATGTGCTGGCGACCACGGTATTGCAAACCTGTATCCGTTACGAGAGCCGCCGCAAAGCCTGTAAATTCTGTTCTATTGGGCAATCACTCAGGGCGGGGCGCACCATCGCCCACAAAACGCCGCAGCAACTTGCCGAGGTGGCCAAAGCTGCCGTCGAACTAGACGGCATTAAACACATGGTAATGACCACCGGCACCCCCGCCACCGCAGATCGCGGCGCCGCCGTGCTGTGCGACAGCGCCCTCGCAATTAAGGCGGCGGTGGCGCTGCCAATTCAAGGCCAGTGTGAACCGCCCCGCGACCCAATCTGGTATCAGCGCATGAAAGACGCCGGTATCGACGCCCTCGGCATGCATCTGGAAGTTGTTACCCCCGCACTGCGCAATGAACTGATGCCCGGCAAGGCCGAACTCAGCCTAGAAGTCTATATGCAGGCCTTTGCCGATGCCGTTGCGGTATTTGGTCGAGGTCAAGTCAGCACCTATATTTTGGCGGGTCTCGGCGACAGCGCCGAAGCCATTCTCAACTGCTGCGAACAATTAATTGCGCTGGGAGTTTACCCCTTTGTGGTGCCCTTTGTGCCGATTCGCGGCACGCCACTGGAAGATCACCCCAGTCCCTCTGCCGATTTTATGGAACCGCTGCTACAGGGTGTCGCGGCGCAACTCGCCAGCGGCCAACTGCGCTCCGCCGACATTAAAGCGGGCTGCGGACGCTGCGGTGCCTGCTCAACCTTAGCCAAGTACGAGCATTAAAGGAGCGCCGCCATGACCACAGCCCAATGCCAATTAACAAAGTCACAGGCCGGACCTCAAGCCCCACTGTTTGGCGCACTACCCTATAGCGGCTACACCATTAAGTGGGCGAGCTTGCCCTGGGAAATTGCCGAGGCCCAAGCCCTGCGACGCCGAGTATTTTGCGAAGAACAAGGTCTGTTTGAAGATCACGACCTTGATGCACTTGACGCAATAAGCAGTGACCTAAAGACAGGTGAGCAACAAGCCCGCACCCTCGTCGCCCTGGGCAGTCTGTGCGGCTGGCACGAACAAGTCGTGGCCACGGTGCGCATTCATCAAGAGGCACCGGGTGTTTGGTACGGTTCGCGACTAGCGGTAGACAGAGATTTCCGACGCCAAGGACAGCTCGGCGCCAGCCTAATCAAATTGGCGGTATCTAGCGCCCACGCCCTGGCTTGCAACTGCTTTTTGGCCAATGTGCAATTGCAAAACGAGACGCTATTTAAACGTCTGCACTGGCAGCGTATTGGCAACAATATTGTGCGCGACCAAGAACACGCCTTAATGCAGGCCAACTTAGATTATTACCCGCCGTTCCACACCCCCTACAGCGGTTTTATGGTGCGCAATCGCCGGGTTCGCAGCTCTTCGGCCGAGCTCGCGCCTAGCCTGCTGTCACTACAAAGCAGGCAGTTTGCCAATACCCTGCGGGTGGGAGACCAAGCGCCATGAACCTACGTCAATTACTGAATCAGGTATATCAACACTCGGGTATCGACCACAAACGCGACATCAAGCGCCTAACGCCTCATATGCCCACCTTAGCCGCTGGGCTGCACCCCAATGGCGATGACACCGCTGCACTGCCTCACCCTTACGGCCACACTTTGCTGGCAATAGAAGGCTTTATTGAGGAGTTTGTCGAACACGACCCTTGGTTTGCTGGCTGGTGCGGGGTAATGGTGAATATTAGCGATATTGCTGCCATGGGCGGTCGCCCCAGTGCCATCGTCAACGCCATTTGGGATAAGGGCGGCAGCAAGGCTGAGCTGCTTATGCAGGGCATGTGCGACGCCGCCAACACCTACGGCGTCTCGCTGGTTGGCGGCCACACCAATCTGCGCGCCAATAGCACCCAGTTAGCCGTGGCCATTCTCGGCCATGCCCACCACTTGCTCAGTAGCTTTAGCGCTCGCCCCGGACAAGTACTGGTCGCCGCCATCGACCTGCGCGGCGAGTACCGAGCGCCCTTTCTCAATTGGAACGCCGCCACCTCGGCGCCGCCAGCCAGATTGCGCGGGGATATCGCCCTGCTGCCAGAAATTGCTGAATTAAAACTGGCCACGGCGGCAAAGGACATTAGTCAGGCCGGGCTGCTCGGTACGGCGGTAATGCTACTCGAATGCTCCGGTGTCGGCGCCGAAATTGATTTGAACGCGATTCCCCGCCCGAATGCCGCGCCGTGGGCAGACTGGCTGTGCAGCTTCCCCAGCTTTGGCTATTTGCTCACCACCGATCGCGCACAGCTGCCCGCGTTATTAGAAAAATTTCAGGCCCGTGATATTGCTGCTGCCGAAATAGGCCGAATTATTCGCGAGCCGATATTGAACGTGCGCGACGGCGAAGCCTATGAATCGTTTTGGAATCTGAGCACCTCAAGCTTGACTGGACTGGGGCCGAGCCCCACCCAATTGCCGACAACCCCTTTGGAGAAACGCCCATGCCCGCTTTAAATTTTACCGTGCGCTGGCCCGACGGCAGCGTCGACGTCTGCTATTCGCCGTCTACCGTATTGTACGAACATATTGAAGCAAATCAGCGCTATAGCCTTAAGGAATTTCTACACCGCAGCAAACTGGCACTCAACGAAGCCAGCGCCCGCGTCGAACGCAAATACGGCTATCAATGCAGCAGCGCCATGGATCAGCTCAGCCGCATTAACAGCAAAGTCGCGCAATTTAAATCACTCGACGATAGCGTCGTCGAAATCATTAGCATCACCACATAAAGCCAAACCCACAAAATTTTCGTTATGCATTAGCACATTGCAGAGGCACAAACATGAATACCCCAAGCACCCCTATTCAACACCTCCCCGTCATCATTGTTGGCGGCGGCCAAGCGGGCCTGTCGGTCAGTTATTATTTGCAAGAACAGAGTATTGAACACCTGATCTTTGAACGTAAAACCCTCATGCACAGTTGGCAAAGCCAGCGCTGGGATTCCTTTACTCTAGTTACACCAAACTGGCAGTGCAATCTCCCCGGCCACCCCTATGATGGCGATGAGCCAATGGGCTTTATGAAGCGCGACGATATAGTCGCCTATCTCAAGCGCTTTGCAGATAAACTAAAACCACCTGTGCGCGAAGGTGTCACCGTCAATCGCCTTAGTGTGAACGCCGATGGCAGCTATGAAGTTTTCACCAGCGCGGGTCACTATCGCTGCGACCAAGTGGTGATCGCCTCAGGCGGCTATCAGGCCCCCATTATTCCTCGCATGGCAGAGAAACTGCCCAGCACGCTATTTCAAATGCACTCGGCGCAATACAAAAACCCAGCGCAACTCCCCGACGGCGCAGTGCTTGTAGTCGGCTCCGGACAGTCTGGCGCGCAAATCGCCGAAGACCTGCACCTGGCTGGACGCAAAGTGATTCTCGCCACCGGCGACGCGCCTAGAGTTGCCCGTCAGTATCGCGGCAAAGATGTGGTTGAGTGGTTAGATGAAATGGGTTACTACAATATTTCTGTCGACCAACATCCACTGCGTGAAGGCGTGCGTGACAACACCAATCACTACGTTACCGGCCGCGATGGCGGCCGCGAAATTGATCTGCGCCGCTTTGCCACCGAAGGTATGGAACTCTACGGAACAATGGAGGATTTCGACGGCGAAAACCTGCTATTCCGTCGCAATTTGGCCGCTAATCTCGATCACGCCGACAGCGTCTATCGCAACATCAATTCACGGATAGATACGTGGATTAACGAGCAATGCATTGACGCCCCGCTTGCCAAAGAATATTTGCCACCGTGGCAACCCGAGCTAGAACGCAGCAAGCTGAAACTCGCCGACGCTGACATTGGTTGTGTACTGTGGTGCATTGGCTATCGTCCCGACTTCGCGTGGCTGGATACCCCGGTATTCAATGGCATGGGCCACCCCCAGCACCGGCGTGGCGTCAGCCCCCAGGCGGGCCTGTATTTTATTGGTTTACCCTGGTTGCACACGTGGGGATCTGGGCGCTTCTCTGGCGTGGCCAAAGATGCTGAGTTTTTAGCCCAGCAAATTTCCGCGCAACTGACAGCAAAAAAAATGGGGGTGGAAATGGTTTAATGCCGCTGTAATTTTAGGAATCAGATTGCTCAGCGCTGGCCAAGTGTTATTGTAGGCTGGCGTTTAACACGCACTGCTTTACTGCAAAACAATAAGCGCATAGTGGTAAACTTCTAATTAAACCGCCTCAGTGAAGCCTGACTAAAACCATATTATTACTGCACAGAGGTCAATTTCTTTGCCAGAACTAAAAACAGTCGCACTTTTCTTCATTACAGCACTCGCTGAGATAGTCAGTTGTTACCTGCCCTATCTTTGGCTACGCCAAGGGAAATCTGTTTTGTTGCTTATACCAACAGCAATGAGCTTGACAGCTTAGCGAACTGCTTGAGCCAGCAATGCCGATGCCGATGCCGATATTATTGAAAAAGTCGTGCGCGACCTGCTGGATCGCTTCGGCACTGGCCGCATGTTATTCCGTAATACCCGCGCCTCGGTAGGCGGCTTCCCCCAGCGGGTCTTGCACGAACACCCGCTAGACGCCCCAGTAGAATACCAATCCGCACTCGACCTAGTCGACGAAGAATCTGACCTGCACTCGGAACTCTTGCTAGGCGATGCGTGGATTAAACTCGACCCCCGCGTCCGCTGGGTAGAGAAATTTTTGCTGCGACACCCCGACGACAATGTCTTACTGATTTGCAGCGGCAAAAACGCCGCCCAAGACTTGGAGTTGCAGCTGCGAGTACGACGCGGCATCGCCAGTGCGGTATTCGTTGAAGAGCTCAGTCTTATTGAGCGCGACCGCGCCGCGGCGTATTTTGCCGCCCCCGAAGATGGCGCCCAAGTGCTCACCTGTTCCGAGATCGGCAGCGAAGGCTGCAATTTCCAGTTTGCCCAGCATCTGATACTGTTCGACCTACCGCGGAACCCCGACCTGCTCGAGAAGCGCAAACTGATCGACAACGCCCATATTCCAGACAATCCTGCGCTGGCCAAAGACCCGCAAATTCTTGAGGCCTTAGCCAAAGGTTACTGTGTGCAGGCGTTTAGCGCGCATTGATTTTTTGGGAGATGCAGGACGCTTGATGGATGGCGGTAAACGCTAAAATCAAAGTAAAATCTAGCGAGCGCAGCGAATGCCTTTCAGCCTCAAGCATACGCCTTAAGCCGCTTAATCCAAAAGCCGACGCACAGCGTTGCGTCTCCCCTCTCCCGCCAAGCATTTAGCCAGCATCAATACTCGTCTGGCGCTTCGTAGCCAAAGGCCAAATTTTCGAAGCGCGTATGCTTGCCCACAAAGCTTAAGCGCGCGGTTCCTATGGGACCGTTACGCTGCTTGCCGATGATAATTTCGGCCATGCCCTTGTCTGCCGACTCTTCGTTATACACTTCGTCGCGGTAAATAAACATGATCACATCGGCATCCTGCTCGATGGCGCCCGATTCCCGCAAATCCGAATTGATCGGTCGCTTATTTGGCCTTTGCTCCAAGGCGCGGTTCAGCTGCGACAAGGCAACCACCGGACATTCAAATTCTTTGGCAATACCTTTTAAGGAGCGGGAGATTTCAGAAATCTCCGCGGTTCGGCCTTCGCTGCCGTTGCCGGCGACCTTCATCAGCTGCAGGTAATCGAGCATGATCATACCGACGCTGCCGTGCTCACGCACAATCTTACGCGCCCGCGAACGAACCTCGGTGGGGGTCAGCGCGGGAGTGTCATCGATGAACAACAGCTTATCTTTGAGCTTGGTCACCGCCGAGCTCAACTTGGGCCAATCCTCTTCTTCCAAACGGCCGGTCCGGATTCGAGTCTGGTCAATGCGCCCTACCGACGACAGCATCCGCATCATCAGCTGATTGGCGGGCATCTCCATACTGAACACCAGAATGGGCTGCTCGCTCTTCATCAGCGCGTTTTCAACGAGGTTCATCGCAAAAGTAGTTTTACCCATCGAGGGACGAGCGGCGACGATGATCAAATCGGAGTTTTGCAAGCCCGAGGTCATTTCGTCGAGTTTTTCAAAGCCGGTGGTTAAACCCGTTACCGCATCTTCATTACTGAACAGCTCGTCGATTTTATCAACCGCTGACTTCAATAGCGGGTTGATGGGAGTGAGGCCGCCGGTTTTAGGGCGCTCCTCAGAGATCTGCATGATGGCCCGCTCGGCTTCATCCAAAATCTCGTCGCTGTTGCGACCTTCGGGATTAAAGCTGCTGTCGGCAATGGCATTGGCCGCACTAATTAGCGAGCGAAACGTTGCGCGCTCGCGCACGGCTTGGGCGTAGGCGCGAATATTAACGACAGAGGGGGTATTATTGGCGATCTCGGCCAAATACGCGGCGCCGCCGACCTGATCTAGCTGCCCAGCCTTAGCGAGCTCCTCGGCGAGTGTTACCACGTCTATCGGCAACTCGAGGGTGATCAAGCGCGTCATTTGCGCGAATATTTTGCGATGCTCGGGGCGGAAGAAATCGCCCTCGCCAACCACGTCAGCTACCGAGTCCCAGCTTTCGTTGGCGATCATCAGACCACCAAGCACAGACTGCTCTGCCTCTACCGAATGGGGGGGCATTTTCAGTTGCGCAAAATCGCTCTCTTCTTCAAAGGGCGGCGGAGATTCAGAATAAGCTTCGGGGTACACGGAACCATCACTAGGAATAAACAGATCGGGCATTGTGGCAAAAAAAAAGCACCGCCGCTACAAAGAACGGCCGTGCTTTTTACACCGATTACAGCGCGCTTATCGCTGTTTTAAATCCTATATCCTGCCCACACAACTGGCGGACTATATATGTAAAGGCCGCCAAGCAGCCTCTGCACTCGCCAAATTAGATTTGGCGCTAGATCAAAAACAGATCAGCAAACTTACTCAGCAACAACCGCAATGCTAACGGTCTGAACTACATCGCTGTGTAGTTGAACTGCCACGTCGTAAGTGCCCAGGTCGCGAATTGGACCTTCTGGCATACGTACTTCGCTTTTGTTCACTTCAACGCCAGCTGCAGTTACTGCGTCAGCAATATCGCGAGTACCGATAGAGCCGAACAGCTTGCCGCCATCGCCAGAATTAGCTTCAATGGTTACTGTCAGCTCAGCCAGTTTAGCGGCGCGGGCATCAGCAATACTGCGCTTTTCAGCAGCAGCTGCTTCAAGATCAGCGCGACGCGCTTCAAATTCAGCTACGTTTGTTTTAGTGGCTGGTACAGCTTTGCCAAAAGGAATCAGGAAATTACGACCATAGCCGCCTTTTACATTAACCTGATCACCCAAGTTGCCAAGCTTGCCAATTTTCTCCAGCAGAATCACTTGCATGGTTCTCACCCTCTTAAATTCGCCTGCGTTTGCGCCGCTCTATGGTTGAGAGCGATTCGGCAAACGCCGCCTAATATCAATCCAACTATCCACAATCGCCACCAATATCAAGGCCGCCCACAGCGGTCCCAATAACAACAGCGCTACGTAAAAAACTATTAACCACGCGCGGCCTAACCCTAAGCGTCCCGCTGCACCATGTACCAAGGCAATACCCGATATCACTATGGGCAGTAAACACATCACACCCCAAAAGCGATAATCTCCACCAATATTACTCAACAGCAACATTAGCGCGACCAAGGTCACTGTTATGGTCGGAGGCAAACGAAACTGCCACATCTCCTGACGAAATCCGCCGGGATTGTACAGAATCGACTGCCACCACCGCGCCAACATCACTGCCAGCGTACTCCATAACACAGTGCTAACACCGATCACCGCGGCGATATCGCCATTGCCAATCTCTGGCAAACGCCCAGAAGCAGAAACCTGCATCCGCTCTAGCATGGGTTGCACCATTGCCAGAATCGAGGCCAGATAATCACCGGCCAAGTGCATCAAGATCAATGCTGTTAGCAACCCGGCGCCAACCGCGGCCAGCATTGCGTAAGCCCATTGCTGGGTACTGCGCAATACGGCGGCGGTGGCTGCGGCACCAAGAAGCATGGTCAAAGGACCAACATCCGCTCCAATAGCGGCCACCGCGATTGCCGGTAACAGTGCCCAAAAAACCACATAGGCACCTTCGCTCAAGCCTTTTCGCAACATCACTAATGTTGCGGCTGCAACGCCAACCCAAGCAAACATGAGCGTACCAACACCCAAGCCTGCAACGGCTACCGCCTGCAAGCGCCCTTTCATAATAAATTCAGCTAAGGCGCGCATGATTTTACGTCGTTTAATTACTTATGGCTGTCTGTGTAAGGCAGCAAAGCAAGGAAACGCGCGCGCTTAATTGCGGTAGACAATTGGCGCTGGTATCTAGCATTTGTACCAGTGATACGGCTAGGTACAATTTTACCTGTTTCTGAAACATAGGCTTTCAGGGTTTCCAGATCTTTGTAATCGATCTGGCTGACGCCTTCCGCGGTGAAGCGGCAAAATTTACGACGACGGAAAAAACGTGCCATAACTATTCTCCTAACTCAGCAATTATTCAGCGTCGTCTTCAGCCGTATCGGCTTCAGAGTTACTATTGTCATCAGTCGTCGACTCAGAGTCGTCACGGCTGCGCTCAACACGCTGTTCGCTGCGGCTACGACGCTCGCGGCTCTCG
This sequence comes from Zhongshania guokunii, assembly GCF_040892635.1. NCBI lineage: Bacteria > Pseudomonadati > Pseudomonadota > Gammaproteobacteria > Cellvibrionales > Spongiibacteraceae > Zhongshania > Zhongshania guokunii. Next base: position 13,334 of record NZ_JBFRYA010000004.1, read on the forward strand.
TTTTCTGCTTTCATGATTGGCGACTCTTCAGTCACGGCTTCATCGCAGCGAATAACGAGGTTACGCAGAACGGCGTCGTTATAACGGAAGTTAGTAGTCAATTCTTCCACAGCTTCAGCAGACGCTTCAGCATTGATCAGCACGTAGTGTGCTTTGTGGATTTTATTGATTGGATAAGCCAGTTGACGACGGCCCCAATCTTCTAGGCGGTGAACTTTACCGCCGTCTTTTTCTATGGCTTGCGTATAACGCTCAACCATACCTGGTACTTGTTCGCTCTGGTCGGGATGGACCAAGAACACTATCTCGTAGTGACGCATTTTTCAGCTCCTTACGGGTTAAGCCACCCTTTACGGTGTGACAAGGAGGACAGCTCCGCCCAAAACGGTCGGAACTACCAATAAATCAAGAGCGCGGATTTTAGGTAAGTCGGCAACTATATGCAAGGGATTAGCACAATTATTAGCCAATACCGCCTTTTTGACGCTGGCGCACGGCCTCAAACAAACAAATGCCGGTCGCAACCGACACATTTAAACTACTTACCGAACCCGCCATTGGCAGCTTAGCCAAATAATCGCAGTTCTCGCGAGTTAAACGACGCATGCCGCTGCCCTCAGCGCCCAACACCAGCGCCCGAGGCCCAGACAAGTCGTGTTCATAGAGCGACATCTCTGCCTCGCCAGCCATGCCCACCACCCAGACCCCAGCCTGTTGCAATTGCTGAAGACTGCGAGCGAGATTGGTAACCTGCACAAAGGGCACTACCTCGGCGGCGCCACAGGCGACTTTTAATACCGTGGCGCTGAGCCCCACCGAGTTATCGCGAGGTGCAATGACCACCGTAACGCCCGCGGCGTCGGCACTGCGCAGGCAGGCGCCGAGATTATGCGGGTCGGTAACGCCATCGAGCACCAACACCAGCGCAGCACTGCCCGCCGCTGCCACCAAATCTAAGAGATCTTTTTCTTGGAATTGCGGGGCCGCCTCAACCAAGGCAATCACGCCCTGATGCCGCCCCTCAACCATGCCATCAAGCTCAGGGCGCGCCCGCTGCACAACATGCACTTTCGCCGATTTAGCGAGATCGAGCACCTCTTGCAAACGCTTATCTGCGCGCCCACTCTGCACATACAATTCCTGAATGCGCTCTGGGCTGCGGGCCAACACGCTTTGTACCGCGTGAATACCAAATATTTTCTCTGCCACGTTATTAAATCTCTATCGACTACGACGCGTTCTAGGCGCGCCCGATTTCGCTTCGCCACCCGATTTTTTTGAAGCATCAGACTTTGGCGCTGCAGCTTTCGCCCCAGAGCGGCTGCGACGAGGCTTACCCTCTGCACCAGACGCCGACTCAGCTAACTTTGCAGCACCGGCTTTGACACCAGCCTTTGGCTTGGCTGTCGATTTGACTGCCGCCTTGGATTTGCTCGGCATTAAACCCTTCAAGCCCTTGGCCAGCGCCTCTCGAACCGAGGTCTTTTTCGGCGCGGCAGCAACAGGCACATCGACTATTGGCGCAGCTGGCTGACGCTTTTTGCGTGGCGCCGACTTCGCGGCAGGCGCTGCCGCATCCGCAGGCTTGCGACGGCGAGGCGCGGATGCCGGTGTAGTATCACCACCCCGACCACGACCTTGGCCTGGCTTGCGACGCTTGCGCGGCGGCGCATCACTGGCAGACTTAGCACTGTCAAACTCGACCTTGCGGCCAGCTTCGCCCTCCACCAAAACAACACCTAGATCAATTTTGCGCTGATCTAAGTTAACTGCCAAAACCTGCACGCGCAGCGTGTCACCCAACTGATAAACCCGCCGAGTTCGCTCACCCACCAAACGCTGATGAGCCTGATCAAACTGATAAAAGTCCTGCGGCAGCGCAGTAATATGCACCAAACCTTCTATATAAAGATCCTGCAGCTCAACAAACATCCCAAAGCCTGTGACCGCAGCAATGATACCGTCGTGCTCACTGCCAACGTGATCTTGCAAAAACTCACACTTCAGGAAGGCCATTACATCGCGACTGGCCTCGTCGGCGCGGCGCTCCGCCATGGACGAATTCGCACCTTGAGCAACAAGCGCATCAAAGTCGTAGGGATAAATAGCTTTGCGATCCAGCGCTGGCGCGTCATCCATTTTATGGAAACAAGCCGCCGCCTCACCGCCGCCACTGCGCACCAAATAACGCAGTGCGCGATGCACCAGCAAATCTGGGTAACGCCGAATCGGCGAGGTAAAGTGGGTATAGCCCGCATAGTGCAAACCAAAATGCCCCTCGTTCTCGGGGTGATAAACCGCCTGACTCAAAGAACGCAGCATCATGGTTTGAATTACCGCGGCATCTGGGCGATCACCCAGATTAGACAACAACATTTGATAATCTTTAGGACTAGGCTCTTCGCCGCCCTGCAAACTCAAACCAATCTCGCCGAGGAATTCCCGCAAATTAGTTAACTTCTGTTCAGAGGGTCCACTATGTACGCGATATAGCGCTTCCAGCCCTGAGCGATCAAGCGCCCTAGCAGTAGCAACGTTTGCGCACAACATACACTCTTCAATTAGCTTATGAGCATCATGACGACGAATCGGCACAATCGCTTCTATCCGCTTCTCATCGTCGAACACGATCCGCGTTTCCACGGTTTCAAAGTCAATGGCACCACGCTCGGAGCGCGCTTTACGCAGAACTTTGTAGAGATCTTGCAAATAACGCAGCTGCGGCAGCAAATGCGCATTGCGACCCGTGTTGTACTTGGGATCTACACCCTCAAGCTCCAACAACGCACCCACCTCGTTATAGGTCAAACGGGCATGGGAGCGAATCAAGCCTTCGTAGAATACATAGCCACTCAGCTTGCCGCTGGCGCTAATGGTCATTTCGCAGACCATGGTCAAGCGGTCTACATCGGGCTTTAACGAACACAGACCATTAGACAGCGCCTCAGGCAACATCGGCACTACGCGGTCTGGAAAATACACCGAAGTAGCGCGTTTATGCGCCTCTTGATCTAGGGCCGACCCCACTTGCACATAGTGAGACACATCAGCTATTGCCACCCAAAGACGGTAGCCGCCAGATTTTTTAGGCTCGCAATACACCGCGTCGTCAAAATCGCGGGCGTCTTCGCCATCGATGGTAACCAAAGGTAACTGGCGCAGATCGACGCGATGGGTTTTATCAGAGTCTTTAGGTTCAGAGCCAAAGCGCCGCGCCTCTTCCTCAACAGCCTCAGGCCACTCAAAGGGAATATCATGACTGCGAATTGCCAGCTCGGTAGCAACCCCCACCGTGCGCCGGTCGCCCAGCACCTCAGTAATTCGGCCCCGTGCTTGCTGGCGCTGACCAGGTTGCTGGGTCAGCTCGACCATCACGTAATCGCCTTCTTTGGCGCTCGCAACGTCGTTATCTTCCAGTGCCAGCCAGTTTTGAATACGGGTATTCTCGGGGACCACCTGCGGCAGACCACGGTGCATCATCAACTTACCCACTAACTGCTGGGTATTGTGCTCAACCACCTCAACAATAACGCCTTCACGGCGACCACGCTGATCTACACCGGTAACTTCAACTTTAACCGTGTCGCCGTCAAAAACTTGCTGCATCTGACGGTTGGCGAGGTATACATCCTCAGCCTCGCCTTCAATACTGACAAAACCAAAACCGTCGCGATGACCAATTACCTTACCGACCATGCTGTCCCCGCCGCTAATGGCGCGCAACTGACCACGACGACCTTCAATTATTTGGCCATCGCGCAACATTGCCTTAATTCGTCGGCGAAGGCCTTCCTCCTGCTCCTCGCCCTCAATCTCAAGCTGCCGGCGCAGCTGCGCCTGGCTAATGCCTTTTTCGCTTTCTTTTAGCTGTTCTAGGATATATTCACGGCTGGGAACCGGATTTTCGTAGTTCGAAGCCTCACGCTCAGCATGGGGATCGGGGAGATTTCGGCGTTTAGCCATTCAGTCGGACTTCCTTTATACAATGAAATTTAAAAAATATGGGTGTAGTGTAACGCAACCGTTGACAAAAATACTTTCTATCAGTAAATTGCGCGCCTCAGCTTTCGCTGTTCATCTCCTGCCCAGGTGGTGAAATTGGTAGACACGCTAGCTTCAGGTGCTAGTCCTCGCAAGGGGGTGGAGGTTCAAGTCCTCTCCTGGGCACCACAACTTTTCTCTTTTATTTCAAAAGTTTAGCCAGAGTTACCTCTGCTTTTAGCCAATGGTCGTTTAGAACGGACATTATTTTATGGCTAAAAACCCCTCTTACGTGACCCGCACCAAACACGGAATATACTACTTCCAAATTGCCGTCCCAAGGCATTTAAATTCGAAAAAGACTATCATCAGAAAGTCACTCCGCACCCGCTGTCGTCGGGATGCGCTGGCACAGGCTCGTCAGTGGTGGATAAATATGACAAAGAACAACTTTGAATGGGAAGACCAAGCACAGCTGGACGACAATCTTTACAGGCAAGGCAAAGGTGTAGCCCAGCGCATGACGGATTGGGGAATCTCCGAAGCCGACGAATTTGAATTTCGCGATTTCATTGAAAACCTTTCGGACTTGGAGCTACGCGCCTACGCTTTCTATGACGACAACCGTCATCCAAATAAGACTAACGACAACAATCCAAAGCCTAACCATACCAATGACGACATAACGCAAAAAATCACCAATTCGCTTGACGCACTCTACCGCCAAAGCAGAGGCATAAAACACTCAAGCAAAAAATTAAGCGTTCTACTGAAACAGTATGCCCAAAGCCAAAAAGGTAAAGTCGCACCTAAAACACTTTCAGGGCGCGTTACCGCCGCCGAACGGTTAATCATGTTCGCGGGAGACATTGAAGCCGACCAACTAAACTCAGAGATTATCACTGAAAAATACATTAATCGGCGCGACCTCCTCCCCAACGGCATACACCAAAAATCCATCTACCATGAGTGTAAAAAGCCCAAAATCAATCGCCTGACCGGTGAAATAGAGTTAAACGCACAAGGAAAACCGGTCTTGGAACCGGTCTACAAGCCCACCGAAAAAATCATTGAAATCGGAAAAAGCACAGAAGGCACCACCTATAATGGTGCCAAGCGTGTTTACACCGAATTCACCGAGTGCAGTCATTTCATTGGCTGGTGCAGTCAAAATGGCTACGCTGAAATTGGGTTAAAAGAACTGCTAGGTGGCGCACGAAAAAAACCGACCGAGAAGAATACAACAATATATTCAGAGACTGAGCTTCAACTAATCTTCGAATCAGAAAGCTACCAACAAGGTCTGCTAATGAAAAACCCACATTTTCATTGGCTGCCCCTAATCTCCCTTTACCATGGCAACAGGTTAGGTGAAATTACTATGCTTTATCTCGACAACCTATGCCAAGTTGAATGGACGGAAGGGGAAAGCACAAAAAAAATCTGGGTATTTGATATTGAGAATAATGCCAATCGCAAACAGCAAGTCAAAAACAGTCGGTCAGTTCGACTTCTACCCGTTCACCAAGTGCTTATTGATCTAGGACTAATTGAATATCGAAATCATTTAATGTCCACTGGCGAGGAGCGTCTTTTTCCCGCCGAAAAACCAAACAAAAATGGAAACTGGGGGGATAAAACATCGCGGTGGTTCAATAATGACCACAACAACAATAAATCTGGAATCGGATTTGCCGAATCCTGCGGATGCAAGAAATTCGAAACACTAAAAGGCACCAGCCTTAAAAAAGTGTTCCATAGCTTACGTAGTAACTTCATTACACGAAGCCGCCGATTAAGACTAGACGAAGAACTCTGCCGAGAACTGACTGGGCATACGCTCGGCAAACGCATGGATGTTCACAACATAAGCTACGATGAAGGCAGTGAAATCCATACACGCCACAAGGAAATTAACAAGCTACACTACGATATTGACGTAACAAAAATACAAAAATTTAGCACCTAGCAAGCGGCTTTTCTGTATTCACCGCACCGACCAATAAATATACAACACAGGAAATACAACCCGGAAAAACAGCTTGATAAATAACGGGAACCTTTCCCATTCATCCTCACACCCCCAAAATTGGCTAAAATCATGAATACATAATTCTGCGACAGCAAACCAGATAATAACGATCAAAACTGACAATACGATAAGCAAATTGACTACCTCCGTTATGACTGCGAAAACTCAAAAATACGGGACACCATCAATTCCCGCCATTCCTGTTCAGCCACAACATCTGGAAATATCTCACCCAACCCCTCCCCTGATATGCCAGAATTCAGCATCAGCATGATCAAATATTGATCTAATGATAAGTGAAGCTGCTCAGCAATTGCTTTGAACAACCCAACTGCCTCACTTGGTAACCCAGAAATAACAAGTCGACTCTTATTTATTTTCAATACCTTCCCCTAAATACAAAGAAGGTATTTATCATTACTTGTGAGAGGGTTATTCAGGGGTCAATCTGCACAACGCAGTAATGGCTGTACGGTGACCCACGACAAGAATTTGGACAGATACAATTTTCCCAGTATTACGAATATCAATAACCTCTCGAACTGGGTGATCGTAACGAATCTCAGAAAACCAAATATTAAAAAAGTGCTCTAGGCAATCCCGCTGGTTCAACTCAGAATAAACAAGATCACATCTCAGCAATGCATTGAGACTATCCGGTTGTCGCTGAATCCGAGATTTTGCTACATTAAATATAGTTGGTGTGCTCAGCAATGCATTAGAAAAGTCATGGGCAAATCCGGCGATTGTGGATTGCATTTCCTCATCGACTATTCCAAATCCATAAGCAGTGAGTATTGATTGAAAGTCCAGCATAAGGCTCATCCTGTTGAGTTAGTTTGCCAGATACTTTCAACTTCACTGAATCAATACATGAAGAACAGTCATGCATAACACTTATTAAAAATCATAGGTGTCATGCATATAGCCGTAATGAGCAAAAATTGATTTTAAGTCTGGGGACACGGCAATCACCATAAAGGTCTTTAAAGTTGCCAGAGTGCACCCAAGGAGGGGGAGTATTCACACATTATACAAGATTTGATGGGGCACTCAAAGCACCCCATCAACGACTACTATGCCGCTGCCGGTGATGCCAGATATCCCTTGTTCTTCAGGGAACTCAGTGCACCCTCAATATGGCTATCAAGGTTCGGATCACCATTCGCCAGCGCGTATAAATGGCGCTCAACCTCACATTGAGACAGCTTATGGTGGGTCACTAATGCAAGCGCAAAGCTGTAAACGACCTTGCGGCGACCCCAGCTCATACCATTTATTTCTTCCTTCCACTCCACAATGGGCTTCTTAACTTCATCCTTAGCCTTATCATGAATGCCAACCACCTTTGTTATCTCGGATGATGGCTTAATTGCTGTGCGCAGATATACATATGGGTCGACACCATGGCGATCTACACCACGCGTAGTGCAGCCAAAGGCATTGAAATAATGCCAATCGCGGTTTTCAGCATTAGTACACGGCATATAAAACGATTGATTTCCGGTACGGCACGCCCGATCTAGCCCCGAAGATATCGAATCATAGCCACTGTGCTCCAAACGATTCACAATCGAATCAAATACTGCTTTATGAGCATCCAGACTTGTTGCCGGCTGCTTATACAACATAAATACACGAAACCGATTGGGTTGCTCACTGCTGCGACTGAAGCTATTTGCAATCAAGAATGACCGCTTATTTCCCCGCCCCGCTTTATTCCAAAATATATCGATGAAATCATCTATAGATAGGTCACCATTGTCAAAATCTAAAATCATCATAGAGGATTCAAGATAATTTGCTTGGCAGCGTAAACCTTCATCAGCATTATTACGCTTCTCAAAAACGGTAGAATTGATCATGTAAGTTGCGGTCTTTTCCTCAATGACCTGCTTGGAATACGAGCGCATTTCACGCACGAACTCATTGGGCTCGAAGTAATCTAAGTAGAAATCATCACCAATCTTTTCATAAATATCTTTATGGAAGGTCACTGCGTACAGCGGTGCGTAGCCTGAACCCTGTTCCGCCATATGTTCTTCACGTTCCTTAGTAATTAAAGAGAAATTGTCAGAATGTGGCAGATTGAGGTTAAGGCGGTTATGGCGGTTGTGACGCTTTCCCGCATTGGCTTTACGAGTCCGCTGACTACTGGTCATAGCTATCTTTTTAACGAATTCCTCATCACCTATCCACTTAGCAGACATCGTGCCGAAGGCGCGACACAGACGCAAAGCGGATGTGAATTCAGGGACAATACATTCCACTACTACGTCAGATTCTGGGTTACGAAGAGCGGTACGCATCAATGCCTGATAAATGACCTCATGAATTGTCGAATTTTTAACCATTTCGCCATCCATACCCAATTCATTCAACATATGCAGATGGCGGGGTGCGCGATTAAGGGCTACAGGAAAATACAGAATATTGTGATCCATGTAGCTATTTAAACCATGTGAAACTACTGGAATTTGCGTTCCATTCGGCGCATTGAACAATTCACCACTGTAATCAGCGTTTACAGAAAATAAGAATGGACGACCCTTAATTGCAATTAGTGCAGCTTTATCCAGCGCCTCCATCCATGTCCGCCCGTCATCCTTCAGAGGTTTACCTGCAAGGTATTTTGAGAAACCGCGATCCCTCAATAGGTAATTAATCCGCAGCCGCTCACCTACCTGTGGCGGATGTGCCGTAAAACGAAGGTTCTTATTAATTTGATGATTCGTCTTAAACTCGGCACTGTGATAGTTACGTAGCCAGCTGTAGAGTAACGAATCTTCAATATTGGCACCAAGCAAAGTATGCCCTTCAAAGAGAAGTGGATTGAGCATTGAAATAAAATAGATACGTGTAGTCGCATCCTTTTTACCGAAATCCCCACGTTCAGCAAAATCCCCCCACGTTTTCAGGTCAACAAACACATCACGATTAGGTGACAGCACATCTGAAAGGAAGGGATGTATTGTTTTAGTCAGGTCATCTGACCGTTCAAGATGACGCTTTAATTCACCAGAATCAATTGGAATAACCGTTGCCAATGTTTCGTTGACCACTTCACCTATCTGTACAAACTTTGTCAATTCATCCATGTGCTGGCGTAGGTTCAAAGCATAAAAATTATCAACCTGCGGCACCTCATCTATGATCACACGCCAGTTTTGATTGTTTTCAAAGAATGGCAAAATTTGGTAACTCTGCCAAGTAATTAAAAGAATCGAGCCTGACTCTTCAGAACAAGCCATATGGCGCATGATCGCGCCAACGACATTATTCTTGTGGGTATCACTGGTAATCAAGACCGGCTTCAACCCATGCTCAACTAATTGTGTTTTGGTTTGACTTAACAGCTTTTTCGATGGGGCGACATACAGCCAATTGGAGCGTTTCTCCTGCTCCGCTAAATACTTGCAAGTTGAATAGGTCTTACCACTTGAACACGGCGCACTCACTGTGCGTATTACAGTATCGAGATTAATCATTTTTACTTACCTTTATTATTGTTATTTGTAGTTCAGTCGCCGCGACACCGGCGTAATATCCATCATCTAGTAGCGAGGGGTCATCAGGGCTGAACGGCAGCAACCGTTCGACCCTGTAAAATCCCTATATTTTTCATGCAGTCATAATGCCGGGCATTTCCTCCTTCTCTATATCCTGATTTCCTACCTGACAGTCATAAAGCTTATGGATTGCAGCTTCCACAATTGATGTTTCACTGGTCTGATAGAAGCGAGACAACCAATTCAGCTTGATGATCGCGAAGTTAGTCATCCGGAAATGCTTGCGATCACGGGTATACCGCATCGCACGTGAGCAGCCTTCGGGCAATATATATGGTGTTTCCATGGTTCTTCTCCTTTGTATGGTCGTTGGTGTACAAACTGGCGTACACAGGTATTTATGCGTCCAGCATCGTAAAACCCGAAAATAATTAAAATTATTTCCAGATCCTCATAAATCTGCATATTCCGGCTCAAATTCATCGAAGTACCCTTTCTTGCGCCCAATAGTACATAGCGTATTTTCGGGGGTACCTGTGGCTTCGAACCGGTGCAAGTGCTGCGACAGGGCTTGCATGACCAAATTGGACTTTGAATAGCCGGTACTGACTGATACGTGATCAAGCCAACTCATCAAGTAGGTAGGCATCGTGAAGGTTTGTTTGTCGAATTGCTGTTTCATAGCGTGAATACTCCATTAGTTTGTTAATACATGGAGTATTTATCAGATACGGATCTGGTACCGACTCAGTGAGTGCCGAGAGTGCTTAAGTCAGGTGTAGCCATAGACTTTAGTCATCGGAGACAGGTCAAAATCTGTACACTTTAACCCTGTATTATCCTATAATAGACACTTCTCCTTTCCCCCTAGACTCAAAGATGAAACTGGCTAATTCACCCACATAGGGAATGCCAATGGAATTTATCTATCGCCGAGTTTCAACGATTGACCAGAAAACAGATCGACAGCTACCGGGACTTATAGCCGACCGCGAGTTCGAAGATAAGCTGACCGGTAAACATACCGACCGACCACAACTTCAAGCAATGCTCACCATGCTTCGCCCCGGTGACGTCATTCACTGCCATGAGTTGAGTCGTCTCGCCAGAAATACCCGCGACCTCCTTGATCTGGTGGAACATATCACCGCTCTTGGTGCGACCATCAAGTTTCACAAAGAAAATATGACCTTCAACCCAGACTCTGAAAATGACCCATTTCAAAATCTAATGGTGACCATGCTTGCCGCATTATCAGCCTTCGAGCGCGAGTTAATTGTCCAGCGTGTGCGCGAAGGAGTTGCCATTGCCAAAGCAAAGGGTAAGTACAAAGGTCGAAGCTCAAAATTCACCGCTGCTCAACTGGATCAGATTCGAAAGGAATTCGATGAAACACCGAACAAGGTAAGCCTTGCTAAGCGTTGGGGTATCAGCCGGGGGTACTTATACAAGATTGCTGCCAACAAGGGGAAAGAATGACCGTCACCATGACCCGATCATCAACCACCACCATCCGGGAATCAGCATTCTGCCTGGAATTCATGTCGGACTTTGAAGTCAGGTTGCGCTTGTGCAACCCACCACACAGCCCTTTTGATGACTGGGACGACCCCGGGGATGGTTATGCACGTACTCACCGGGATTCGAATATATCCATAGCCCTGACCCGCTGGGTTATTCGTGAGATTGGATGTCACCTGAAAGCTCACCGACCACCCTTTATCTACTACACACTGGGATTCGACTTTTCGCGAACTCGACTGTATGAAAGGGTTGGTCGTGGGTTTAATAAAGTCGGGTATGAACTATCGTACATACCCAATACAAGTGGATTTTACTTGTATAAAACAGCGAGAAACTGAGTGTTTACAATGGGTAGCCTACAGAAAAAGAACTACCAATCACAAAACTCCAGGATATTATCCAATTGAATAAGGTCGACGGAATCACCAAGTTTCCGTTGCCAACATCTCAACCGCACGCCGAAGTCACCCGAATCTGTCCATTCAACCACCCTGATTCGCTTTTGCTTCGATGTGGATAGTACTCGCTGATTTAGATGCTCATCTAAACCGCCATACCCTATTAAAATTATTTCTTCCGATTCTGACAGTGCTTCACCGAGAAATTCCCAGTACCCAGAAAGCACCTTGGATGATTCAATAACTGACATTTTATGATCAATATGAGTGAGCACGATATGCGCCCTATTACAGTTAGTATCCATGCCTAACTCGTACCGCCCTAGCTTTTTGGGTAAATTTTCACCGTAAAATAATGGTGACCCATGCAAATGCAGGTAATATCCAAGTCTACGACCGGGGTTACGTTTCATGTTTTCACGCTGGTAACCCGCATTCAACATGCCATCAATCAGGTCGCCATCATATCCATTAACCAAGCCATAACTGCAGATTGCATCGTACAGCAGTCGGTCATAGTTTAGTGTTGCTATGTGCGATTTAGACTCACGGATGAATTCACACAAAGGAACAACAAAGCCATCCGGCAAATCCCTTTGGTAAAGGTGTAGATGCGTAGCAACCTTGTGAATGAACTTTGAAATCGTCGCTGGGAAATCGCGACCGTAATGACTTAACCAAGGAATTTCTTCATTTTCAACGTCTGCAAGAAATCCACAGGCTGTTACGACTAAATGCAAACGGTCTAACTCGTGCTCACCTACTGGTGGGTTTCCATCGTCGCGCTCCAAGCATTGCAAGATACATCTCTTTTCATCATCTAGTAAAATACCGGGAGTATGCCAAACGTGCTGAATTGCATTTGGAAGTAGGAAGTGTTCATGATCGTGGGCTAAACTTAGACCGTTGCCTACGATAATGGTCTTTTTAGGCATTTCTGCATATCCTAAAATAGATAAATAATTGCAAAGACCTTTGCTAAAACTTATAAAATTCTAAGAAGGTCTTTTCAAAAATCGAAAAATAGCCAAATTTAATTTGGGAATCGATGCCGAACATACTCTACGAGTTTTGGACCATGAAGCTGATCTGAAGCCGGATTAGTCCTGACATAAAACTCTATCCCGTCCAAATAACATGGAGTACTAGCAGGTCGGCAAGAAACCTCAAGTACCTTTCTCGCATCCAAATCTACAAGCCGGTAATCAAAAAATGGGTAATACTGCTCACCAATCCGCTCTTTTAGCTTGTTCTTGAAATGCTTAAAAAACTTATCCGAGTCACCGCCATAGAATTTCTCAATCTCACTATCAACACCTTTAACCTCACCTCGATCACTGACACCGACTAACAGTGTTCCACCCTCGGAGTTCAGAAAAGCAACAATCGTCTTCAATGCAGCAGTTTCAATGTATTTTTCTTTAGTACCTTTACTGATGCATAAGCTAAGCGACTCTTTAAACTCCCGGTGCTTATCTTCTCCAAAACGCGCCATTGAACGAACACGGTCAGAATCAGTTAATTTGTTCAACACATCTAAAATTGAGTCCAATTGTGCTTGAATGACGACAGAAGATGTCGGGTTTAAGGAAATTTCGCTATCAAAAACATCAATAGCTCCCTTTAGTATCCCTAGCTTCTTATGAGTGGCAATAATTTCTCGCTGAATACTAATACTCGGTACGGATACCAATATTTTAGACAATGATGATCTACTTAGTCTCAAAATCCCTATACTCGTACTTATTGACTCCAAAATAAGTTGACCTAACGTAGATTGAAAATATAACCGCAAATACTCATTATTAACAAAGGGCTTAAGAACCAGTTGAAGATAATTCCTATGACTACCAGTGATATTATCCAGCTCGGTAAACAACACTGGCTTCCCGACGATCCGAATATATATTGTATTGTCTATCACCTCGAAATCAGTTTCAGTTTTCGCACTATTAACCACTTCAGCAATTTCATTAAGGGCGTATTTTTCATAAGCTCCATATTGACTGCTAAGCACATCAATTTTCTTTGCTGCTTTTAGCTGTGAAAATCCTCCACGAAAAATCTCTGCTGGCACCATAGTTCCACAGAGAAGATCCCCTGAATCTTCATTACCTATAAAAGCATGACCCAAACTAGCCGCTTGATCACACCCCTCCATCTCGCCAACATAAAGGGAATCACTTACAGACCTCGTAATACAAACTAAAACCGGACGAAGTCCGGTTTCTGGCTCTAGGATCTTCTCCGGCATATTAAAAAAGGCGGACACAAAAAAACCTTTCATTCCTAAAAATTTCCGAAACCTCTTGCCATTTTCAAAATTAAAACAAGTTGGCTCGATAACAAACAAACCAATCCCATTATCATTGAGAAGACATAGCGAGTCATATATGAAACACCAGTTTTTCGGGAAATTTGATAGCTCATCACTTTTCTCAGTGTGCTTATCTTTTTTCAGACCTATAGGGAAATCACCAAGAACGATGTCAAACTTTGAATCTGATACTATCGGCTCTATATAATTCGAATCCATTCGCTCAATTCCAGCCAAATCCTGAAAAAGACCAAAGTTGGACTTTGATATAGCTAAAACTTCGCTCTTAGGGCGTTCACCAATCATACCCCTTAAAAAACAACCTAAAATTGCAGCTGGCTCGTTATTGATCATGATCACTCCTTTATTTCGCTATTTACCAAACACCATATTCGGAGTGTTTTAAGTAAGTCCTTAACCGCTCATAATCCGTCATCACCTTACCCACTTCTTTCCAAAATTCCGCCGAGTGGTCATGTCGTTTCAAGTGGCACAGCTCATGCACCACCACATAATCCACACAACGATTCGGTGCCATCATGATCCGCCAGTTGAACTCCAAGATCCCTTTCGCGGTACAGCTACCCCAGCGTGATTTAAAGGTCTTGATTCGCACATCAGCAGGCTCAACACCCACTATCGGAGCATAACGTTCAACCTTTTCACACAACTTCTGCTCTGCCTGTCGTTTATACCAGCGTATTAAGGCATTACGGATCATATGGGGTTGATCCTTACCTTTGGGAACCGTGACCACCAACCGCCCCTTGAGTAAGCGTACAGGCTGGAATGCACCCTCTTCGACTTTCAGGCGGTAATTTCGCCCTAGATATGAAAAGGCTTCACCTGACACAAACTGCTTTTCGCTAGCGGGTTGTGCTTCGCGATGCAGTGCAATCTTTTCTTTGATCCACGTTCGCTTGGTTTTCAATAAGGAATCCACCCGTTCAATGGGCAGGCTTATGGGTATCACTATCAACACCGCGCCGTCTTCAACTCGTATATCGGCAGTCTTGCGACGGTCTGTACGGATGACCTCGGCTATAAAGCCAGGTCGCTCAAGGTATTCTCTCACCCGTCTTCCCCTGCCATCTGTATAGAAGTCAGTCCAATTTTGGGCAACGCGTCTCCGACTGCTTCTGATAACGCCATCAGCAAGTCGTTATATAAACCATCAACATCGTCTTGGTCGGATATATGCCGGTTCACGCAATTTTCCCGATGTGCATCCAAAGCACGCTGCGACGACGTAAGGAATCCGCGTACTGTATCCAAATATTTTTTGTCCAAGTACGGCATCCACTCAAATGCCCTAAAGTGGAATTCACGGAGCATTGAGATCACTTCTTTCTGCGTATCAATCAAACTCTTTCCTGATAGTGAGAACCTTTCTCCATACTCACTTGCCAAGTAATGGTGGGATATAAAGTCAATTTTACACAGGGATGATTTTACTTGCTGCTCTGAATCCAGCCGTTGTCGCCATTGATATTCAGCTTTCTTAGCCTGCATCGGCAAGTATCTTATTGATAGCCAAGCACCAGTTCCAGAAGCAAGTAGTGTAAGAAAAAGGTCTAGCACCTCAATTTCGTTGCTCATCCAAATTTTCTCTTAGCCAAGTCCAAGAACCGCTCCTGAACCACCTTCACAATAGCTGCTTCACCATAGGAACAATCCAATATTGCCCGTTTAATTTCTTTCTTCATTCGCTTCACTTCATCATTCTTTTGGAAGAAATCAACAATCCGGGTGGCTTCGTCAAACATTTCCACCAATGACTGACTGGTGGCTTTTATTTCTTCATGCTCTTCATCGCCCACCACACCATCGTTGCTATGTGCGCTTACCTCAGCCATCAAGATGTTATAGAAGGCGTATTCAGTTTCGGTAAGCCCTAGGTCGTCCGCTGCTTGCTTATGTTCGGTTTCAATGTTGGAAACCAAATCCGATAGCAATTCCAATTGCTGATCCCACTTACCCTTGGTTTTCTCGATGATATCCCGTAGCCGCAAGCTTAATGATTTGTAGTATTCAGGGTCTTCATCCAAGTTGACGGTAATATGGTGTTTGATCGCGCTTTCAATTTCAGAAGCTCGCGATTCAGGTGACTTAACCTTCTCTACAGATTCTTTAAAGTTTGCCGCCATGAGATCAACGGGCGGAATTTTGGGGTCGACCCCCGTGCTGATGATGTGGTCTTCAACCAGCTTGCGTACCTTTTCACCGGCATCTTTGATGTTAAGTCCAGGATCACGGTAACGGTTGCGAGCGGCATTCTGCACTTTGCCCCATAGCTTCAAATCAGGCACAAACGGCTTCGCTGCCACATCAGGCAAGATCACATCCATTTGTTTGGCGAAGCGTTTAAACGCCAACTCAAACTGCTGGCGGATGTCTTCGTCTTTAAGGAATAGAACGTAATCATCAATATCATCACCCTTCACCGAGGCAAAGACCTGTGCAACGCGGGTATGGGTCGCTTTAAGCTTGGGTATTTCGTCTTTCAGTGAATGATAGGTGCCAACCACATCATCACTACTGAACATATCAAGGGCTTCAGTTAAGTGTGTGGACAAACCATGGTAATCCACGACAAAACCGGCTTGTTTGCCCTTATACGTCCGGTTCACCCGTGCAATGGCTTGCATCAAGGTGTGATCTTTCAGGCTGCGATCTATGTACATGACCTGCGCTATTGGCGCATCAAATCCGGTCAGCAGCATGTCCTTCACGATAAGGAAGGCGGTGGGGTCTTCTTTTTCTTTATCAGTCCCCAGCGGCTTGGTGAAGTTCTTGATGACCTGCTTCTGATGGGCACCATTGGTATAAGGCGCGTACATCGGTTCATCGTTGTGCTTACCGGATATAATGACTTCCGAGGGTGGCGCACCGAGGTCATCCAACGTTTTCTTGAACAGCGTTGCCGCATAACGGCTACCTACGACAATCATGCCCTTGAAGCCATTGGGCTGAATGTGTTCGCGATAATGCTTCAGCAGGTCGATACAGACCCAGCGAATACGGGCGGGAGCTTCACGTACTGCACGTTCAACCCCGTGCTTCTTTTTGATCTCACGCTTTTCATCATCGCTGTAGCTTTTGAAGTATTCTTCAAACAGGGCATCCAGTGATTCACCCACTACATCACTTTGTACTTCTCGACCTTCGTAGATAATACGAACCGTCGCCCCATCCTCTACCGCCTCATTGATCTTGTACTGATCGATATAGCCACCAAAGGCTTGATCCATCTTTTGGTTTTTTAGCAGCGGTGTGCCTGTAAAACCGACTTTAGGGGCATTGGGCAAAGCGGCATTGATCGTCGCAGCCAAATTACCGAACTGGGTACGGTGAGCCTCATCCGCCAGCACGATGATCTTGTCGCTGGGGTTTAGGTCTTTAAAGTCACCATCAGCTTCCGCATCCTGAAACTTCTGCACCATGGCGGTAACAATATCGGATGATTCACGGCTCAACAGGGATTTGAGTTCTGATACCGAACCGGCGTTATAAACCGTTTCATTCTGGGCATCGCGGAAGGTGTTGGATAACTGCGCATCAAGTTGAGTACGGTCGGTGACAAACACCAATTTGTATTTCTGCAATTCAGGATCACGGCGCATCTTCACCGCCAGCATAACCATTGTCAGCGATTTACCAGACCCTTGGGTATGCCACACTACCCCCGACTTCTCTTTGCGGTCTTTGCCGACTTTAAGGCGCTCTATGACCTTATTCACCGCACGATACTGCTGATAGCGGGCAACCTTTTTGATCAAGCGACTATCAACCGCTTCATAAATGGTGAAATTCTGAATAAGGTCTAAGAAGTTGTAAGGGCTGAACATCCCTGCAATCAATCGCTGCTGAGGTGTAACGGTACTGATCTTTTCTAATTCACCGGCATAGCAAACCGGTGAAGCCATTTCCCTGACTTCATTCTCACCAGAGAGCAAAGCTGAACCACTGATGTCGGCATCGGTTAACGGATACGCATCCTTCCAATCACCATAGTGCTGAGCACTGGAACTGATAGTGCCGACCTTGGCTTGATCCCGACAGGTACTGACCATCAATTGGTTATACCAGAATAGCCTTTGCGCCCCTTCATTTTCTTCGGGGTAACGCAGATTGGCATAGCGGCGAAGCTGATTTATTCCCTCACCAATGGCATCAGACACATACGGAGATTTGCATTCAATGACTGCTAACGGCAAGCCATTCACGAAACACAAAATATCGGGAATGATGTTTTGATCGCCCTCTATCTTGAACTGGCTGGTACACAGAAAGTCATTATTGGCAGGGTTATCAAAATCAATGATCTTGACCGTCTGCCCTTTGCGCCCTTTGCCAAGGTCTTGCTCTACAGACAGGTAATTAACCAACATCTGATAGAAGGCATGATTGTATTCCATCAAACCAACATGATTCGGGTGAGTGATCTCACGCATAACCTTGCGCAGATTCTCTTCACTGATCCATGGATTCAGCTTACGCATGGCAACTTCAAGGCGGTTAACCAACACCACCTCATTCATACGCGCACGCTCAGTTGAAGAGCCATCAGCCAATAAATAGCCGGGGGACAGCTCAGCACCAGCAACATACGTCCAGCCCAGTTTAGCCAACTGATCTATTGCGGGTTGCTCTACTTTATCGAGTTCATCCTTAAACATGACGTGCATGGATGCACTAATGCCGCGAGCGCATGGACGCGCAGGAGCGGCTACTAGACAGCCACGCGACCCTCCACTTTATTATCGATTCTGACCCGGACTTTACCGGTTAGTAGGTCTTGCATTAGGGCTTTCTTCAGCTTTTCATTTGCCTTTAGCTTATATCTATTTTTAGCTATAGTGCTTTCAATTCCATCTAAAATGAAGCTGATTTTGCATTGCTCCGATTTGGAAGTGGGGTATGCAATTTGAGCTAATTCCAAATTACTATTATACAAGTGCTGCACTTTCGAGCCCTGAGTAATTCGCTCGACGTGCTGACGAAAGAATCGACCTCGAAGCGCCCAGAATAAATATCTTTGTGAAATAATATCTTCATTTGCGGTTATTCGAGCAATACGCTGATTAAGCATGCACATAGCATTCAAGTCTGTCATACATACTCGCCCGAGAAAATCATCTTCTAAAGATTGCGCGGTGAGATTCATAAGAATTTCACCTGCACCAACACGATAGGCAGACGCAGTACCCCAGTAATCTAGCGACAACTTTGCAGTGCTTCTGTAACTCCAGTTTACTTTACCGTCTGGATCAAGATTAACAGGTTTCACTAAATAAACTCCCGAGGAATCACTAGCCAAATAATCAGAGGATGGGAATGCCTTCCCATTCTGAAATCTCGAAATCTCAGGAAGAATTTTAATATCCCACCCCACCGGTATCCGCCCCACAGGCGAATCCTTGAACTCAGTGTGACCAATCCCTTTGGTCAACAACTCTTGCATCATGCCTGCTTTAAGGTCTTTCAGCTTGTCGATCTGCGCGCGTGTTTTTTCGATTACGTCATCGACGGTGGACAGGATGGCAGCTATTTTTTGTTGTTCGGGGAGGTTGGGCGCTGGAAATTCTATGTTTTTCAATCCCGCACCTGTAATTTGAGGCTGTGCACTCCCAGAAACAGAGTCGCCAACGCCACGATATGTCAGTGCGTAATAGAGATAGTCTTGAGTAATTACCGAGCGCCTAACATTATCAAGCGCCATCGAGTTACCGGTGATATACGTTTTGGGCGGTATACGGTTAATTGTTCCGCAAGTGTTCCCACGACAAGTGATCGCAACAGTTTCTTCTTCATGGTTATAATCGTGGTAAAAGCCTACAAATCCATTAGCACCGAAAACTGGGTACCCAGATGAAGTCATTTCGTCGGAAGCAATAGTTCGCCATTGCTTTGGAGTGCATACGTCCGTGAGCTTCAGAAACGACCAGTCATCAGGTATGTCACTCGGCATGCATACTACTTGACGCAAAATATCACCAAGGTTACTCATACCCAAGCTCCACCAGATACGCCTTCATCACCTCTTCAGCTTCAGCCACCTGCGCATCCAACTCTTTCAATGACATCCGATACTTGTCCCACCAGCGTTCCAGCTGCGTAATCACCTTTGCATCGACATCGCCCACCACATCCCGAATGGCTTCTTTAGATTCAATCTCTGGCTTAAATTCGTAATACTCGGCATCGCGCTTTATAAAGACAGCACTGACATCAAAGCCTTCCAGTATTTCTTCACTGATGTACTCACTTTCCACTTCACGCACCGGAATACCACCATGCAAGATTGCGCGAACATCGTATATTTCTGGCGGCGGACTGGTATCGGCATAGCGACGGATGTTCAGGTTGTAGTCGTTCTCGGCAATATCCGCCAAAGGCACTACTTTTGAGTAGCGTTTAATTTCTTCATAGCCGTCAAAAGTCTGCACGATTTTTTCGATATCCTGCTCACGCAGCTTATTCTGGTTTTTACCTTCTTCAAATTCCAATTCGCTGTTGATGAACAGCACTTTGCCTTTACGGTCAGCAGTTTTGTTTTTGTTAATGATTAGCAAGCTAGCGGGAATACCGGTGCCGTAAAACAAACCTGACGGCAACCCTATAACCGCTTCCAGCAGATCATCAGTCAATATGCCTTTGCGGATTTCTTTCTCACTAGAACCCCTAAAAAGCACGCCATGGGGCATTACCACGCCCATCATGCCTTCTGCGTTGAGGCTGGCGATCATGTGTTGAACGAAGGCTAGATCACCAGAATCCTTTGGTGGTGTACCGTAAGGGAAGCGACCATAAGAATCCGAATCGGCTTCTTCCTTACCCCACTTTTTAAGGCTGAAGGGTGGATTAGCTATAACGCGATCAAAGGTCATCAGCTCACCAGCTTGGGTATGCTGAGGGTCACGCAAGGTATCACCCTTGCGAATGTCCGCACTGTAGACACCGTGCAAGAACATATTCATCTTGCAGATTGCCCACGTATTCAGGTTCATTTCCTGACCATACAGAGACAAGTTAGACGCGTTCTCACCATGTTTAGCTAGATGGTTACGTGTTTGCACCAACATACCGCCAGAACCCGCTGTGGGGTCATAGATACGCATTCCCGCATGGGGTTTAAGCAAAGACACCAACAGCTGAACCACTTCTGACGGGGTATAGAATTCACCACCCTTCTTACCGGCTGAGTCAGCAAACATCTTGATCAGATATTCGTAGGCGGTGCCCAACAGGTCTGAACGCTCAAAATCCGTATTACGTAAGCGGTGAGTACTGAAGTGACTGAGTAAATCACGGAGCTTTTTATCTGAAAGCTTGTTCTTAATATTGAAATCGATAGAGACCAATACGCCTTCGAGTGAAGCGTTAAATTCTTCGATGGCTTCAGTGGCTTTGTTCAGCTCAGAGCCAATGTCGTGCTTAAGGTCTTTAATGGCGTCCCAGCGGGCGACAGGTGGAATGTAAAAGGTCTTATCGTACTCATCTTCATCATCTGCTAACTCACGGGCTTGAGCTTCCGTCTTACCCTTGTCGATATAGTGCTGAATGACGTCTTCTCTGGCTTCGTCAAAGGCATCTGACAGGCGCTTTAAGAACATCATACCGAAGATGTAATCCTTGAATTCTGAGGCATCCATATTGCCGCGAAGGATGTCAGCGGCTTCCCAGAGGTAGGATTCAAGTTGTTGTAAGGTGATTTGTTGGGTCACTGATTATTCCCTTAAATTGGATGTTATTACTTCTCTGAGCGATTACCCGCATGGATATGAGAAACGCCCCTGATCTCATATCGATTTGCGCGATGCACTCCATTTTTTACCACCTTATCTAAGTGGATAAGGTCATGAGTCACCAAGAATGAGATCGCGCTCCGTATCTCATTCCTCACGATTCCAGTGTATTCAGAAATCGCTTCATACCCAATGAAAACGACGTTGCTATCATTATCTCTGAAAGCTAATAAGACGCAGTACAACTTTAACGCATTGAGTTCATTTTTTGCCCTGAGATGAAAATCCCTGACAAAGACGCCAATCTGACCTTCTTTAGATATTCCATACAAATGCTTCTTTGGCAGTTTCGCCCAAGGCGAGACATCATGGCTAACAATTTCGTATATGTTTTGCTTCCGATAGGACTTTACTCGAATCATCCCATTCGCTTCCAACTTCGTGACTGCCTTTCGAATCATCGCACGCGACAAGCCAGTAGCGTCAGCGATGTCATCATAGGTCACTCTAGCAGTCCCCACTTGAAATTCTTCCGTCCTCTTCTGGACAGCTCGAGTGCACAGCATGATATAGAGCATCAATGCAGCAATAGACGCACCTTTATCCCTTGGGGAAAAATCCGCCAACGACAGCCCTTCATCGCCCTTCATCCACCACGAAGGCATTCGCACCCATTCATATCGATTTTCGTTCCACATCGGCTATTTTTTAACCTCAATTATCACTTTAAGAACCACATGTAATGAGTACAGCGCAACACTAGCTGTCACCAGCGCCATGATGAATACCGCACCGACAGGACTCATTGAATCCACAAGTGATAGCAAAACTGACCAGTCCAAACTCTCTAACTTTTGCATTCGCACAGCCCCTATTACTGAGAATGCAACAATATTGGAGCCTGAAGAATCTTTATTCTAGAATGAGTATGATACCTATACTACATAAAAAAATTATATTATTGTTTTATATCAATATGATACATATAGAATATGTAGGCTAGATAGACTTCTATTGTAGTTCATGAAACAACAATTATATAGCTGTTATAGTTCATGAATAGGTATATGCAACTACGTTGTAGTTCATGAATTGACACACCCAAGACTTAGACGGCTAGCCGAAGTGCATTTTTGACCAAAACCGATGGTGATTCCATGCCTGATACTTGCCTCGTCACCACCCAACATAGCAAGCTGCGACACCATAGCACCGTTACCATTATTTACCTTACAAACGATCCCACGGAGCAACTGACCAGCCAAGAATTTACTGATATAATTTGGGCATTATTTTTTACCCCTAGCGGGCATTAGAACACCAACCAGACCAAAATCTAAATACTTTGAAATCAAAGGCTTAGGGTAATCGCGATTAATTAAACAAACGCATTTACCCTCTTAGGAGGTTCAAGTCCTCTCCTGGGCACCATTCTTATTTTTTTCAATAAGTTACTGTCAATTCACTCATAAGATGACCAATGCGGCCAACTTTTGGCAAAAACTCGCTGCGGCCAAATTACTCGCGCTTAGCAAAAGCTTGGCTATTTTAGCAGAAGAGCCCAATCTATTAATCCTGTTTTTTTACCAAAACCGCCGCCGGCGATAAAACCGGCAGCAACACTATGGTTATCAGCGCCATCGAGCGCAGAGAAAAAGCCTACTACGGCTGGCTCGAGCAGCGCCTATCGGAATCACCTTATTTAGCTGGCGAGGAAATTAGCTGCGCCGACATTATGACCATGGTTAACCTCACCTCACTGCCATTACTTCGCGGTCGTATCATGCAGCGCCCGCTTAAAATAGAAGCAATACAGATCACAGCCCAAAGCACAGCGCAGCAACGTCCAATTCATTACATGCCAGCTAACACCGGGTATATAGATTCATTTGACTGCGAGTAAAAGAATAATCAACACCAGCGCAGCACTCTCACTTAAGCTTTAAGCAATACTGCGCAACGAGCACACCTACGCCCAAATAATTTCACTCCGCGTTGCGTAAGATCGATGTAGCAATAAGACATTATCAACGCAGCACCAGCTTTTTAGAGAACATCGATCAAAACCTATACCGCCGCATTATTAACTGATATATTGTCAGTTAATGCATAAAATAACGACCATCACCCAAGGAGGCCAATTAAATGGCAGAGATAAAAGCACTCACAAACGTCACCCTCGCTGACCAATTAAGCTATGTCGACAAGCTACCCGCAGGCATGCCGTACATGGAAAACAATGGCTTTTTAATAATGGGTGAAACCGACGAGGGCGAAGAAATATCCCTCGTATCATGTATCTTTCGCGTCGGCGGCGGCAAAGAAGGTCCGTGGCAGGTCGACGATGTATACAAAGGACAAACTACCTTTCTGGTTGGCCCCAAAGATCACAGCGGCGGCATTCGCGACAACGAGTTTATTGGCAACCGCACCTGGGCGACCGATCACTGGGAGTCTGGCAGCGTAGAAGAAGTCGGCGACGCAGTAGTCTGGACGCTCGGCAATCGCCAGCACATTTGCCGCCCGCCCTACTGGGAGATTAAAGGCGAGCATATGGGCATTGAATTTGACCTAAAGCTCACCGGCATCGGCAATGCGCCGTATCACAAAGGCCCCTTTGCCGACCTAGAGAAAAACGGTATTGCCGGCTTTGAGCACCCCTTATGCGCCGAAGGCACGATTACCGCCGAGGGTAAAACCTACCGACTGACCAAAGAAAAGTCCTTTGGTTGCCAGGAAAAATTCACCCAGCCAGCCTGGGATCTCGCCGATATTCTGCGCGGCGAAACCTATTATTGGAACTGGTGGGCAAGTGAAAACGTTCGCGTATTTATTTACTACTACCCCTCTGTAGGCAAAACCTTTAGCCACGTGAGTGTAGACGGTGAAGAAATTCAGTTCTCTGAAAATGGCCACAGCAACATAACAATGGAAGAAAAAGAGTTTTGGATTGACCCCAAAACCCGTATGCGTATTCCGGTGAAATGGCACTTCAATCTGGAATCGAAAAACGGCGTTATTGACTTAGACATTGAAGCGGCTACGCGCACCTATTACAGCTACCTAACTACCTCCGGCGCAACAATGCATTATGGCTTGCACTCACACAGCGAAGGCAGCATGAAACTCGCCGACGGTCGCAATATCGAACTTAAAGATATGCGCACCTATATTGAGCATGGCTGGACAGCTATTCCACTCAAATCTCACGCCGAGTAAAACTCGGATTCATCGTGACAAAAAAGGCTCTGGGTGATCACCCAGAGCCTTTTTTATTACAATCTATATTTTTATTACTAACGAACAATTAATGGGCTCTTAAAATTGCGCAAGTCAGGGCTGTAATTGGCAAAGTTAAAAGGCAAAACAATGCCCGGCTCTGCACCACAGACTATCGGAATCGCCTGAATAAGCGGCACAGCCGTTGCGTAATACGCGGGCAAAGTATTGTCGCCTGGACGATGTTCTAAATCATCTTCTACCGATGCCATTAACTGGAACTGACCGCGCACCGACACCGGCTCCGCCTCAATTTTAATATTGTAGTAATCACCGCGATGCAGGCCATCTGGCAAATCGCGCTCATCTACATACCATATCTCTTCTAGGGTGATAAATTTCTTGCCGTCGACAATCGCATGGTAAAGAAAATTAACACCACAGCGCTTGCCCTTGGGCACGGTAAACGGAATTAGCTTGGTGTCTTCGCGGGCAACAAAATATTTTTTCTCAGACTCGATACGATCAAGCTTTGCACCCATCACATGACAGGTAAGCGCCAACGTTTCCTCGTAGCCACGGTCACCAACATTCTCGATCCAAGGCTTTTCCGACATCTCGGAGCCGTAGCCCAAACCGCCCATCATATCGGCGCTTTCTATGTGACTATTATCAGACAACTCCTGCACATGAATATGCTTAATACTGGTCGATGCGCCAGTAAAAGTAGAGATAATACGCTCGTACAACCAGCCAGGATTAACACCAGTACCGTGCAAGCAACTACCGCCCTTCTTGCACGCCGCGTCCAGTTTGTCGTGCAGCGCTTGCGAGTGATACGCGGGATACCACCACCCCGCTGACGTAACCAAGCTCTTGCCCGACTCCAATAAACGGCAAGCGATATTGGTGGCCTCGGAATCAACATTTAATTCCGCGCTCATATTCACCGAGAACAACACCACATCGGCGTCCATCGCAATAACCGCCTCTTGATCGGTGGTCACCTTCACACCTACCGCATCCATTCCAAGGTACTCGCCAACATCAACGCCGTTCTTGCTCTCGCTATAAGCCAATACACCCACCAGCTCCAGCTCTGGCTTTTTAATCACCTCTTTTAAACAGGCATTACCAACAATTCCCGGCCCCCAAACAATCACTTTATATGGCGCACGCATAACTGACCTCTCGTTATTTATTTGAATGACTCTCGATTATAAGCCAGCTGCAATATTATCCAATTGCAAATAATGCTAGCTTGGTATGACATTTACACATATCAAGAAAACCCCGAAAGAGAACGAGAAGCCACTAATGAAAACCCTCAACCTCCAGAAGCTATTGCACGCACTTATCATCACCGAAGAGTGTTCATTGGTGGCCGCTAGCAAGAAACTGCACATCACCCAATCGGCGCTTACTCGCAGCATTCAATCCCTCGAAGAAGATCTTGGCCTCCAAATTTTTCATCGAAAATCGAGCGGCGTCGACCTCACCAAGGAAGGCGAAGTAGTGATTGCCAGAGCCAGAGAGCTACTTGACCAAGCAGGCCAACTCCAAGCCGATGTACGCGCCCTCTCCACTGGAACACGCAGCGTAGTGGCCTTTGGCCTTGACCCCATCATCGCCCATCAAATCTTGGCCGAGCAGTTAAAAGCCATTATCGTGGACTCGCGCTTAATGCAGATACAAGTCAAAATTGAATCGCGCAGCACCTTGTTCAGCATGCTCACCCAAGGCGATATCGACTTCTTTGTTGCCGACATTAATGACTTTAAACCCGTAGACGTTAAATACATTGATGTTGAATTACTGCAAACCGTGCGCGGCAGCTTTTTTGTGCGTCGAGGTCATCCGCTGGCCGAGAAAAAATCGGTATCGCTTGCGCAAATTTATGATTTTCCGATCATCACCCCCTCCAATGTTCACGAAAACACCTGGGAAGAATTGCGCTGGAACAACATCGACAGCACTGCACCCCAGCGCAAACAACAACTGGTGTGTCCTGATATCGCCATCCTTAAAAAAATCACCGCAGAGTCAGACGCGGTATTTGCCAGTGCAGATATCTCTGTAGCAGAGGAATGCCGCGCCGGCACGCTCCGCCGCCTCAATCATGATGTCGCCAATGACGAAGATCTAAGAAGTATCGGCCTAGTTAGCCTAAAAGACGGCAACCTGTGCATACACTCGCGGGAGATTATGAGCAATCTTAGCGAGCGCATAAGAACGAGCCTAAATCCAAAATAACACCTCAGTCACAGCACACACCTACAAGTACACACCACGACCCAACAACAAAATGAGTCATACTCACCAAAAAAAGCTATAAATAACCAAATATCAATTAACTTAAAGTAAGCTGTCGCTTCATAAAGATCTCTAAAACGCCAACACTAAAAATAATATCAATAAAAAACAACACTTTAAAAGCTAAAAACGCCACCTAAAAGGAAGCGCCCAGGGATAATCTTGACATGCTGAGTATTACTCAGCTAATATAATAAACACTTGCGCTAGGCCATACCAAGCGAGCACAGGGCATCAGCATAAAATGCGCAACGCCCACAAGCTCTAACCGCAACCTACCTGCTGGCCGGCCTATTTCATGCCAATACAAGAGCAGAATATTTATGAATGAAAACCGAGCAGATGCACTCCAGACGATGAAAAACATCGCAGCTCACCCAGAGCTTTACATTGCCGACTGGAAAAGTAAGCAGAAAATGCCAGTCATTGGCATCTTCCCTATGAACTTTCCTGTAGAAATTATTGCGGCTACGGGCGCCCTACCGGTCATTATTCAAGACAGCAAAGAACCTATCTCTGAAGGTAATAGCCTGCTCGCAGAATTTTACTGTGGCTACACCCGCAGCATTGCCGACCAAGCGGCTAAAGGCATGCTCGATATTTTTGACGCCTTTATGAACGCCGACCACTGCATTCAGCTGCTAGGGTCAGTGGATGTGGTGCGCGAGCTGCTGCCCGACAAGCCGGTTTACTTTGAGCACCTAATTGCCGCCATGGACGACTCTTGGACCAAAACCCAAGTACAGGAAAAAATAGAGGCTTTTATCATTGAAGCCGAGCGAGTTACGGGGCAACCCATTAGCGACGAAGCCTTACTCGCCTGCATTCAGTCCAACAACAAGAATCGCCAACTATTAAGAAACATCTTTGCTGCACGCCGTAATGGCGACGCTCAATTCTCGCCGGCAGAGCTGCAGGCCATGATTGTGTCGAGCATGATTATGGACAAGAACGAGCATTCCGCCTTGCTAGAATCTGTCTTAGCCAACGCGGCAACAAAGCCTCGGGACCAACGCATTCGCCTCCATCTCTCTGGCCATTTCTGCCATGCCCCTAGAGTCGAATTATTTGAGCTACTGGAAGACTGCGGCGCCGTTATTGTTGACGACGACCTGTATACCGGCGCCCGCTACATCTCTACCGACATCAAAGAATCGATGCCACCAAGAATGGCGCTGGCAGACTGGTATTTTGCCAGAAACGAAACAATTCCCTGCCCAACCCGCGTACAAAAGACCGTCGACTGGGATAGCTATCTACTCAACGCGCTAGACAATAGCGGCGCCGAAGGCGTGATTGTAGTGATGGCCAAGTTCTGCGAAGCCCATATGTTTTATTACCCTGAGCTACGCAAAACCCTCAACACTCACAATATTCCCCACCTACTAATCGAAACAGAGCACGAGGGCATGCCGGTGGAAACCATCCGCACCCGAGTGGAAGCCATGATCGAGCGGATACGACGCAAGTCACCCACCCGCCAAATCACACAGGAGTCAGCGTAATGAGCAGCGCAACACCAAGCAGTGTAAACCGCCTGAAAAGCAACGACGCAGGGCGCCACATGATCGCAGATTACTGGGATCGCATTTTTACCGCCAATGAGCGAGACGCCCAACTGGTGTGGTATAACGGCGCCGCCCTCAACCCTATTTTCCAAGCCGCAGGTCTTGAATGGGCCCACGGCGAGGCCTTTGCTGCGCGGCTCTCTGCCCAAAAATTAGAGAAGTCCGCTCAGCTGGCCGCTCAAGAATACGGCTACGTAGGCGAGCTGTGCTCCTATGCTCGCACCCACCTAGGTACCGCGCTTTTAGCAAGGCAAGCTAAAGAAAAATATAGCAAAGGCATTGTTGACGACGCCGAGCGCGACGACTTAGCCAGCCGCCTACCCATGCCTAATTTTATTGTTAATTGCTATGCCGGCTGCAGCACCGGCCAGCAGTGGGACGAGATCACCCACCGGATACTGGGCAAAGAAACACCTATTTTTAATGTGTCACTCCCCTTTTTGTGGAGCAACCGACCCGACGCGGGCTATTTAAAAGGCCAAGAATGGGAAGAAGCATCCGATTACGTTGCCGCGCAACTCTATAAGTTAATCGACTTTATCGAAGTGCAAACCGGCCGCCCCTTTGACTGGGACGCCCTGCGCCAAGGTATGAAGTACATCAAAGAAGCCTCAGAAATTCGCCGCGAGGCCATGGCCATGTGCGCCAACCTGCCTGCGCCCGCCACCTTCTGGGATTGGATAGCCAGCGTTGCCCATATCAACTTCTTACCGGCCGGATCGGAATTGGTGGAGTACTTCAGCAATATTCGCGACGAAATCGCCCATCGCGTCGCCAGCGGCGAAAGCGCGATTAAGGATGAAAAATACCGCCTCTACTTTGATGGCATTATGAACTGGAACAAGCTCGGCACCCTCGCCAGAGTATTTGCCGAGCGCAAAGTAGCCATCGTTGCCGGCCGCTACACCCACAATGCCTTCTGGCAGGAACCCCAATTAATCGACACCGATGACCCAATTCGCGGCATGGCGCAACATTACTTGCTCTGCCCAACCAATCACGGTTTTCAAACTATTAAACACTTCACCAAGCACGACTGTGAACTGTATGGCCTAGACGGCATCGTATTTCATTCAACCCGCACCTGCCGTGCATTTACTGGGCCGCAACAAATGCTCGCCAAGGCCATGCAAAAAGAAATGGGCCTACCATCAATTTTCTTCGAGGGCGACGTTGCCGACGAATCATTCTATAAAGGTGAACTGCTGGAAAGCCGCTTAGAAGCCATGCTAGAGACCATTGACGTGCGCCGCTCTAGAGACTTTATAGCGTCATCCGCGTCCAACGCTTGACCTGCACGCCCCATAACAGGGGCAAGGAAACACATATGAGCACAGCGTATTTTATGGGTGTCGATCTCGGCTCAACTACCGCTAAGGCGGTCGTTCTAGACGATCAGGCCAAGGTACTGAGTGCCCACATTGTGCAAATGGGGGCAGTGAGTCGGCGCGGCATGGAGCAAGCGGTAGAAAGCGCACTTGCCAGCGCAGGCATCACTCAAAAAGATATCAGCTACACCATCGGCACCGGTTATGGCCGCCGCTTGGTACCCGAGGTCGGACGCACGTTTACCGAAATTACCTGCCATGCCCGAGGCGTGGCCGCACTGTTTCCTGAAGCCAACTTGGTTATTGACATTGGCGGGCAAGACAGCAAAGTGATTGCCTTAGACGAACAGGGGCTAGTAGATAACTTTGCCATGAATGATCGCTGCGCCAGCGGTACCGGCCGCTTCTATGAAGTGCTCGCCCGCGCGCTAGAATGCGACATTAGCGAAGTTGGCGCACTGGCAATGAAGGGGATTCAAGATTTAGAAGTGAGCACCATGTGCGCCACGTTTGCCGAAACCGAAATTATTTCACTGCTGGCCGAAGGGGCTGACCCAGCCGATGTTGCCGCCTCGGTACACCGCGCCATTGCTCACCGCGCCCTAGGCTTAGTGGCCATGGTGGGCAAGCGCGATGGCATTATCATGACCGGCGGCGTTGCCAAAAATCCCGCCGCGGTGCATTTTTTGGAAGCGGCATTAAAGCAAAAAATGCAGGTCCCCGATGACCCGCAAATTATGGGCGCCTATGGCGCGGCGCTGCTGGCCTTAGAAATCTCAAGCGGTCGGCAAATCACACTATACGATCCAGAGAAAATACAAGCCCTTGAGAGCAAAGTAGAAGCCGCGTTTAAACCCAAAAACCGCAGCATTCCCGACTGCGTAAAATGCACAACGTAAGCACACTAAACGCTTACAACAGTGTATTGATATTGCACACTGTAAAACCCAATTAGTCGAAAATTCATCGCACGCATTACATGCGGAAAAACCGGCGCTTCCCAGCTTATCAACCACAAGAAAATCGACAGTAGCGCAGCCGTATTACTCCCGCTAAGCGCCGCAATTTAGCCCCCAAAGTAATCCCCCCAAAACTTTTCAGCTAGCTTACCAACACACTGTCGCGGCGAACGGGGCAAAACCTAAATTCACCACAAAAAAAGCCCGATAATTTACCTTATCGGGCAATAGCTGGCTAAAAAGGGTGAGTTTAACCAGTTTTTAAGTAGCGCCTGAATCAAGTTCAACTCAACAGACGCTAAGCTTAAATTCACATTCGTTTGTCCATTTAAAAAATAAGTACTGGCTTAACAACCGCACCGCTCACCGACGCCTGTGCGGCTTCATTGATTTGAGCAAACGGAAATGTCTTAATCATACGATCAAAGGGAAAACGACCCTCTTGGTACCACGCCGCCATCCGTGGAATGAACTCCTGCGGATCGGAATCGCCCTCGATAATGGCCTTCACGGTAATCCCGCGGCCGAGCATACTCATCATATTAGCGGGCAGCATTGCATCTGCAGGCGGAATGCCGAGCAGCCCAAGCTGCCCGCCTGTCAACAGAGCTTCAATTCCCACCGCAACCACGTCCGGACGGCCCGTGGTGTCAAGCGCAAATTGCACCCCGCCACTTAACTTGCGCACCTCCGCCAACACATCACCCCCCGCAGACGGATCAATAACATGGGTCGCACCAAGCTCCATGGCAAGGGCTCGGCGCTCAGCATTCGGCTCAACTACAATCACCTCGCCGGCGCCCACTGCGCGTGCGCCCAGCAAAGCACTGAGGCCTACAGCGCCGCCACCAAAGATAAGTAGTGAATTTCCCGGCCCAACCCCCAAGGAGTTCACCGCTGCGCCAGCGCCAGTTTGCACGCCGCAACACAGCGGGCCCATCTGAGCTAAGGGCAGGCTCTTGTCAATAACAACTGCGTTAGACATTCGCGCTATTGCAAAGGTCGCAAAGGACGACTGCCCAAAGAACATCGCATTAATCGGTTCTCCGTTCTGCGTCAATGGTGTAGATTGATCGGCGATACGCCGACCAGAGGTATTAATTTCAAAGAAGCTATAGCAGTAAGCAGGTTTATCACTATCACAGTTCGGACACCCACCGCAGGAATCAAAGCTAAGCACAACATGATCCCCGACCTTAATTTTATCGACCTGAGCACCCGTCTCCCTAATAATTCCGGCACCTTCGTGGCCAACGACCATAGGCAGCGACACTGGGTAATCACCGTCTCGGCAGGCAATGTCAGTGTGGCACATGCCGCAGCCGACCATCTCAACAAGCACCTCGTCATCGCGTAACGGCGCGAGCTCCATGTCTTCGATTACCCACGGGGCGCCAGTGTTTCTGATTACCGCAGCTTGTATGGTTTTAGGTATTGGGGAGGCCAAAATTTTTCTCCTTATTGCTCCGTGCGGGAGCCTTCGCATAAAGTCCATCTCGGTGGGCACTATCCTCAGGGCCCGCGCCCATCGCACACCTATATTCAGCGTTAAGATAGCGCCCATACAATCTAATCACTGTGATAAAAATTGCGCTATCGGTGCGACTAATCTAGGTTCAGGGGCTTTTCATCCGCAGCAGTG
The DNA here is from genome assembly GCF_040892635.1 of Zhongshania guokunii. Lineage (NCBI taxonomy): Bacteria > Pseudomonadati > Pseudomonadota > Gammaproteobacteria > Cellvibrionales > Spongiibacteraceae > Zhongshania > Zhongshania guokunii. Next base: position 45,872 of record NZ_JBFRYA010000004.1, read on the forward strand.
CCTTGTAGCTGTTTCATCGCCGCGTCAATTTCCTTAACGCCTTTTTCTATTGCCGCCATTGAGCGATTAAAAACCTCAACATCGACCGGTGGCTCAACGGCCAAACCTTTAAACACAATATCGGTAATCAAATCTGCAGAGCCATCAAGTGAAAAATCGACGCCTGCTTGCAAGTACGACCACACCTCATGTTCGATGGTACCGAAAATCATATTTCGCACCATTGATGCCGGTACATCGCTACGAAAAACACCTTGGTTTATCGCATCCTCTATGACCATTTTGGTATGAGAGGTAAAGCGCTTATTTAAAGCGTAAATCCTTGATGAGCGGAAATCAGGCTCACTCCGAATTACCATCAACACAAACTTCGACAGCGCAGGCTCTGAGTAAATAACCCAGAGGCTGTACCAAATAACTTGACGAAGACGATTGTAAATACTGTCGTGCTCCTTCAAAACAGGCGCACCGACCAACAGCTCTTCTACCCAAAATTCAGCCACATGCACCAATAAGTCGTGCCGGCTGGCAAAATAACGATAGATAGTCGCCTCAGATACACCACAGTCCTGAGCTACTTCAACCGGCGAAAAATTTTCATGACCAACTCGGCCAAGATGACGCTTGGCCTTAACTAAAATACTGGCAATCCGGTCTTCTCTCGACATGCGGACATTAGTACTGGGTTTCTTTTCTGCCATCTGCTGCTCCTCACTTCTTACGCGCGCAAATACTATCACAGACAGCTCCGTACACTGGCGGCTTACATAACATTCTCGCTAAAATTACAGCGCGCTAACAATCCTTTGCCTGATCATTCCTTCAGCTCAAGCAAGCCCGAGCGCCCTAAGCCTTTAAGGCCGATTTTTTATCAATATCATGCAGTATCAAATCGCCTTTGACGGCCAAATCTCGGAGGGCAAATTTCTGCACCTTTCCCGACGGCGTTAGCGGAAAATCGTCGACTATAGCCCATTTAACAGGTGATTTATGAGGCGACAAATGTGCCCTACAGTGACTAAATAGCACATCGAAATTTGGCGACTCACAGCCTTTTTCTGGAATAATGATCGCAGCGATTACTTCACCCCAATACGGATCGGGAATACCGATAACACTCGCTTGGTTAATCGCCGGATGATTAAACAAAACCTCTTCGATCTCACGGGGGTAAATATTCATTCCACCGCGAATAATCATATCTTTGAGGCGGCCCGTAATTTTAATATACCCGCGCTCATCCATTACCCCAGAATCACCAGTGCAGAGCCAACCGTCCTCGCGAATGGTCTTTTTCGTCGCCTCTTCCGCATTGTAGTAAGCCAACATATTTTGGTAGCCGCGCACGCAAATCTCACCAGCCTCACCAATCGGCTGAATCTCGCCGGTTTCAGGATCAATAAGACACACTTCCGCATGCGGTAAAGGCAGGCCCAGCGTACTGCTCTGGTCCTCGGCGCTATCTTCCACGCGCGTCTGACTGACCACACCATTTACTTCGGTTTGACCAAATAGAATCACTAAATTGCAGTTAAACGCTTCTTTGGTCCGATACACCAGCTCCTTGGGCACATCAGCTGCACCGGTGAGAATAGTGGTAACCGAAGACAGATTGCGCTTGGCAAACGAAGGGCTTTCCATCATTGCCAATATCATTGTGGGAACGAGCAAAGAGACATTGCCTTTCTCGGTCTCAAACAAATCAAGTATTAATTCTGGGTCAAAGCCGGGCACAATAACGTAAGTGCCGCGCTGGGCTAATGTGCCTAACGAGGTAACCACTGTGCCAGCAATATGAAACATGGGCATCGCGTTCACCCACACTCCGCCAACAGGAAAGCCCGCTCGTTTAGCCACAAAACGCGAGGTATTTACCGCGCCAAAATGGTGTAAACAGGCGCCCTTCGGCACACCGGTTGTTCCCGAGGTAAACTGAATTTGCAAAATTGAGCGCGGCGGAATGTCTGGCAGTATTATCGACAAATCGGCGCCCTCAGAAAACTCGTCGAGCGCTTCTATAGAGATCGCTTTGCAAGCCAATTTCTCGCCAATTTTTTCAAGCATTGCACCAAGATTTCGACCGCGATACTCAGGTTTATAAAACGCCGCTTTAGCATCACACTGGCTCAAAATTGTTGCAACTTCTTGCTCACCGTAAGCGGGGTTAACCGGCACCAAAACGATGCCAGCCAAACTCATTGCATGCTGCAACAACACCCATTCTGCACAGTTTGGCGACACAATGGCGATCTTGTCGCCTTGGGTGAATTCTGACAATAGCCCGCGCGCAAGTGTTTCTGCGGTTTGCAAAAGCTCTTGATAAGTCCAGCGCCGGCGCGCATGAACATCTTCTACGCCATCAACCAAGGCAATCCGCTTAGGGCATTCAGCAGCAACTTCTCGCAATAGATCACCGGCAGACACCTCCCATAAATCTTCAGAAATATCTTTTTGCCAATACGATTGGGTTAACGGAAACGATTGCGCCATCTGAACCACCTCTAAGCCTTGTTAACTATTTTTATTTAAATCAATTTTAAAATTCGTAACGTACTTCTACGCCGTAAACTCGCCCTTCATTAAAAGCGGTAAAGCTAGGTATTGGCTTAGGACCACTACCGTCACCACCAAAACTTTCAATATCCGGAAGCAGTGAATCATTGGTGTTATTCACTTCATTAAGCAAATTTCGGGCAAATATCGCATAGCGGAATTTGCTGTCATCTGGAAGTATCGCAACATTCAAATCGAGCATATCTACCGGATTGTAGTAACCCAAATTATTCTCGAGATGATATGCCTTATCTCTATGGCTAAAGGACAAGCGCGTAGAAACCATACCAAAATCGTCAAAGGGCTGATCGACAATAATATGCGCGCCGTAAGTCAATTTTGACGCTCGGGGAAGATGCAGATTTTTGTCTTTAGAATTAATCTCACCATCGCCATCAATATCATAGCGCAGCGACTTGTATTGGTCATCTAGGTAGCCAACAAAGCCGCCCACCAAGATATGATCAGTGATTGAAACCTGCCCATCTAATTCAAACCCTTGAATTTCAACTTCGCCAACATTTTGAATAAGCTGAGCAATCCCCACGCCCTCAATTGGCACCTGAACCTCGCGCTGAATATCCTTGATGGTGTTATGGAAAACCGCCGCATTCAACTGTGCGCGGCCATCCAAGAATTTCGACTTCATGCCGATTTCAAAGGAATCTTGCTCTTCTGAGTCAAACGGGCCTGGAGGCGCACCAGGTACGGTAGAACGGAAATTATAGCCACCGCTGCGGAAACCGCGCGAGAAAGCGCCGTAAAAGTTCACGTCGTCGCTCATAAAATACTGAAAGCCAATACGCGGAGAAAGATCATACCAAGACTCGTCGTTTTCAAAGTCGGCAGTAAAATCACGACTGGCATAGCTGCCACCGCCCGCTCGAATCGTACCAATGCTGGCATCTTTCTTTTCTTCGGTATAACGCAGACCAAGGTTTAAGGTGAGCTTTTCATTAAGATGCCAATCAACGGAGTTAAAAACACCCAGCACGTCTGTGTCGCCTTCACCACCACCGCCACGAACCACGCTGCCACCACCTAAGATGCGCTCTTCAACGTACATCAAAGACTGCGTAAAGTAGTAAAGACCACTGGTAACATCGAAATCACCAAAGGTGCCAGCGAAACGCAGTTCATTGCTAAACTGTTCTTGTTCGGTAATTTGATAAAAATGAAAGGAAGTCATCGGCGTACTGTCTATATCACCCAAGGCATCGTTAGTTAATTCACGCCAAGCTAGAATATTGGTGATGGTACCAATTCCGGTTTCCCAATTTAGCTCAGTGGTTAGGCCATCAACTTCCAACTCACTAAAGCCCGATTCATTCATGGCAAAATCAAAGCTGTCGCGATCATACAAGGCGCGGTTTTGCCCTATCGAACCATCACTGGCCGCGCTGGTATGTTCATAGCGAATTATCAATTCGGCATCATCATTGATATCCCACGCCACAACCGGACGCACTGTAAATTGATGAGCTGCACCGTGATCGGAGCCATCATAGTCATTGGTATACCAGCCATCGTCATCAGTATAGTAAACCGCCAACTTAGCCCGCACACCACTATCTCCCAGCGGCCCAGACACCGTAAAGTCAGACGTTGTTTGTAAGCCCGTCTCGACGGTTACCCTAGCATCAATACTAAGCTCTTCTGTTGGTCGCTTAGTACGCACCAATACCGCACCACCAGTTACATTACGCCCAAATAAAACTCCTTGAGGGCCACGTAATACCTCTACCGCCTCAAGATCAAAGTTATCCAATAGCACCCCAGCATTAGTACCTAGGTATACACCATCGATAAACACGCCAACGGTTGGATCAATAGACGGACTACCGCTATTTACACCTAGACCGCGAATAGCAAAATTTTGAAATCCTACCGTGGCGCCATTCGTATCCAGCGCAACGTTCGGAATATTAAAACCGATCGAGCTAATATTTTTGAAATTCAGCGCTTCGAGCTGGCTCTCGCCAAACGCTTTAAGGGTCAGTGGCACATCCTGCACATCCTCTACACCGCGTTTTCGGGCAGTAACCACGACCTCTTCCATCATGGCACTCGCTGCGCCGCTTGCTGCGTATGCAGCACCAGAGCCCATACTCAACAGCACCGCTCCCGGCATGGCTAAGCTACAACTTAGTGATAATGTAGAAACGCCAAAACCTAACTTTGAAATATTTTTCATTTTCTCACCATTATTTTTTTCAGTTCGAATGTTAAAAATTCAATCAGCTTGCATAGCCTTAATACCAGCAGACCGCTCCACGCTTTATCAGCCCGCAGAGATTCCGCCGTTAACACTTATCGCCTGACCCGTCACCCGCTTGGCGCCTGGGCCTGACAAGAAAACAATCATCGCGGCCAAATCTTCTGGATCAGCCACGCCTAGATGAGCCAATTTGGCCGCATTAGAAAAGAGTTTTGCGCTAAAAGGGTCTTCCATTACTCGATCGTAAACACTGGTGCCGTCAATTAACGAAGGCGTGATCGCATTCACCCGAATACCGTCGCGTTTTGCCTCAACCGCTAAGGTCCGGCTAAATAGCGTAATTGCCGCCATCCCCGCGCCAATAATTGTTTCGCCTGGGGTCGGCGTTTTGGCCGCATCGGATGCAACGTTCGTAATCACGCCAAACTTTTGCTCTCGCATATAAGGCAGTACAGCGCGACTCATCAACAGCGGCGCAAGTGCCTGCTGATTAAGAATGACGGGGATATCGTTGATATCGGTATTAAAGAGGAGTTTTGGAACATAGGACGCCGCGGTGGTATTCACAAGGATATCCAGGCCCTCTAATTCTTGGTGAGCGACCGCCGTCACGCGCTCGGCCTCAGCGGGAATATTTGCATCAGCAGCAATAAATACTGCCACGATATCGCTGCGTATTTCGCGAAGCGCCACAATCGCCGCATTGCCTCTATCAATATTGCGACCAACCAAAGCAATTCGGCTGGCTCCCGCCTGCACAAACTGCAGCGCACTAGCCAAACCGACGCCAGAAGTGCCCCCAACAATCACAACTGCGCATTTATTGATTTCTTTCTGAAAAACCGGCTTCGTCATTAAAATAATTCTCCTAGAGAAAACCTGAGGCCTCTTATCTCAACAAGGCTAATTTTTATTCACTCTAGCTGAGGCTAACTCACTATGTCAACAATAAAAGCGTAGTTATTTACACTTAAGTGAGGTCGACTCAGCACAAATTTAGACGATTTGCCGCTAAACCGGCTTTTCTGAGCGACAGTATTATTCATATAAAACAATGGATTAGATAAATTATTGCAAGCCCGCGCGAAAATACTATTAGCTAAGTCGGCCTCAGCTAGATAACGGTAAATGCTACTTCACACCTACATATCAACGGCGCACTTATCGAGCATTAATTGAGGCCTAGCGAGATAATTCTACAGGTAACGAATGCCAACGACTTGTCGACGCTACGCGTTTAAGTAACAACTGGATATACATAGGAAGAGACGCTCTGCCTAGAACTGAAATAGCAGAACGCTATAGAAGTGATTAAGACAATTCCAGACATGCGGTTTAAATCGTAAAATTCAAACACAGAACATCAAGGGAGGCCACCCACAAAGCGGTGGCCCCGCCAAACTCACAACACCGACTTAAACCAACTCGATCGCTATTGCCGTGGCTTCACCGCCACCAATACACAAGCTGGCAATACCGCGTTTCAAGCCGCGATTACGCAGGGCGTGAATGAGGGTCACTACAATCCGCGCGCCCGAGCAGCCCAGCGGATGACCAAGCGAACACGCGCCGCCATTCACATTCAATTTCTCTAATGGCACGCCCATGAGCTTGTGCGGCAACAAGGCCACCATGGCAAAGGCTTCGTTTATTTCAAACAGATCAACGTCGGCAACCGTCCAGCCAATATTCTTCAGCAATTTTTCTACTGCGTAGACGGGGGCTATGGGGAACTGCTCTGGCGCGCCGGCGTGGCGCGAATAGCCAACAATTTTGGCCAGCGGCTGGGCATCCAATCCACTGCCAATGAGCAAGGCTGCCGCGCCATCGGAAATGGAACTGGCGTTGGCGGCAGTAATCACCCCGTCTTTTGAAAAAGCGGGGCGCAGCTGGCGAATTTTCTCGGGACGGGCATTGCCTGGCTGCTCGTCTTCGGCACAGCCATCGTGAGCGACTATTTCATTGACGAATGCACCCGCTTTTTGAGCAGCAAGAGCACGCTCCAAAGACATGAGCGCGTAATCATCTAACTCTTCGCGGCTAAACTTGTGCTCCGCCGCGACTTGCTCCGCCACAAGGCCCATCAATTTTCCAGAGTAGGCATCTTCGAGGCCATCTACAAACATGGCATCGCGCATCTGGCCGTGACCCAAGCGGTAGCCTTGGCGAGCGCGGTCCAGCAAATACGGTGCTAGACTCATGCTTTCCATACCGCCAGCAATCACCAGCTGGCTGCTGCCCGCCTTAATTTGATCGGCACCGCTCATAATTGCCTGCATACCCGAACCGCAGACCTTGCTCACGGTGACGCAAGGCGTCGCGGCGCTCAGGCCCGCTTTTAATGCGGCTTGACGTGCCGGCGCTTGGCCAACACCAGCAGAAATAACATTGCCCATCAACACTTCGTCGACACGCTCGCTAACATCAAAACCCTCGCACGCAGCCGCAATCGCCGTTGCGCCGAGTTCTGGCGCAGTCGCCTTCACAAACTGTCCGTTCAAGCCGCCCAAAGCGGTGCGCTTAGCAGAATATATAAATGTCATTACGTCGTCCTATTCAGGTTTAGCAGTCTAATTTGAATTTTCAAAAACACTAAAAAAGCAATGGGCCAGCACATAGCAATACGCCAAACCAATGCATTTACTAAAATTTATTGCTTAATTTCACAGCCGCAATTCTAGCATAGCCACACGGGCAGCCACCCAATCACAAGATTGGGTGGCTTAATGCAATGGCCTGCCCGCTTTGCTGTATTGAGTCAATTTCTAGACTTTCCAAACAGGCATCAATTTCTTTGCTGATTAAACTGGCCATGCGAATTTGCTCCAGCTTTGGCCAGCTCGCCTCTAATCCCGCCCGATATACTTCCTGTATCTCTCCGTCGTTGGCGTATTGATACAGCAAATTCCGCAGTCGTAAATGCTTGAGGTCTAAAGAGATATTAATATCACCAACATAGGATTGATCTAATACCTGATATAACCCACCAAGGGCGAGATCCATTGACGACAGCAATGGATTCCCTGCCGACCAGCGGCGCACATTGCGCACCGACTCTTTTAGCGCGGTGAAATAGACCCGCTTAGCAGACCGAAACAAGCTTTCCTGATTTTTACTGTTCAACTCTAGGGTATACAGCAGACCTGCAGGGTTAATCATACTGACCACAAAATGATTAACCCCATATAAACGTGCCAGTCGTTTAAAAGGCAAATCGTCTGCAGTTGAACCATCTACCCACAGTCGCCCAGGCAAATAAGCTTTCAAACGACCGCGAGAATCTTTGGCCTCCAACTGCACCGGCGGAGCCAAGCCACTGGGTGACGAAGAGGCTTTTACGGCGGAGCGAATGGTGACATTGGGCGAGGTCATCGCATTCATTAAACGTGACTTCTGATGCTTTTCGTGGGGCGCTATCGAGATATTAATATGGCGACCGGTATGTTCGTAGGCTTCTTCAAAGCTCATATCACCAACAAAAGAATCGATCATATCGTCGCGCGCCGACGCAACCACTTGGCCGGAGCGCGCGCGCAGTAACTCACTGGCCTTAAAGAACCGCCCGTCGTAGCGCTTAGCACTAAAATAGCCTTTTAACTCGCTGTCGCTCAAGGTGCCTATTTGTGCGCACATCCATGAACCAGCACTGGAGCCAGAAATTATTCGCGGCAGTAAGTCCTCAGCAGAGAGGGCATCGACAACCCCATGATGGAAATAAATTAACCCCGCCCCACCACTCAAACTGAGTGCCGAGCGCCCATAGCAGTGGCTAGCGCGCCGAAAGAAATTGCGCTTTTGCTCCTTGCTAATAATGGCTTCTGGCGCGTCGACCAAACTCCGCAATGCACTGGCGATCAGCTCAACAAAATCAACTATCAACTGCTTAGTACCAAGACGGGTATGGCCGTACAATTGCGCGCTGCCCATGCCAGCCATATTGCCGTGAATACCCTCATTTAAGGTAAACAACAGTTCTTCATAATTACCCTTGTCCATGCAGTCTTTCATGCGTCGATAGCGCGCGCTAATTTGATTGGCATCAAAGTATTCACTATCGGCGCTGGCCTTCCATTTATTAGCGCCCGACACCTCATCAAGTTGGCCCGCTATATCCCGCCACTCCTCATAGCTACGCGCGGCAGCCAAAGCGGACTCAAGACGCGACAGCCGACTGCTAAAGGGAAATTTAATCATTGCCACTCCATGTTCTGGACCTTAATTACCACTAGCGCCCAAGCGTGATAGATATGCTTTATCTAGACTTGCGAGCCAAGAAAGCACTGATAACAATCCTGTAAAAAATACCCTGCCAATTTATTAACCGCATCGGCTTGTGGACAATGCCCTAAGTCAAAGGCGTGCTGAGCCCTTGGCACCCTCACAAAGTGAAAAGGCGCCACACTCAAAAGCTGCTGAGCCTCGACAAAAGCGCCCGCCTCGGCAATATCAATCATGCAATCGCCAGTGCCGTGAATGACCATGCAGGGCGGCAAGTGAGCGCCAACTTGATCGATTGGCGACGCCTGTCGCCACAGCTGCTCACCCGCGCCGCTTGGCTCAGCAGGCATGACTTTATCCACCATAAACTGGCTTATCTTCGGGTCGTTAATGATGTTGAAACGATCCATAAAATCATAGCGGCCGTAGAACGGGATAATCGCTTGGACCTGCGTATTAACTTCGGCAAAACCGCGCTGCAGCTCGCGGCGATCTGCGTCTTTTAGCGATCCCGCTAAAGCCGTTAAATGGCCGCCTGCCGAGCCGCCAGTGAGGGCAATAAAATCGCCGCGACCACCGTAATCCGCCGCATTGGCCTTAACCCACGCGATAGCCTTTAACACGTCTTCAATCATAGCGGGGTAGCGATGCACCGGCCCAAGCCGGTACTCAATGTCGATCACCAACCAGCATGCAGCCGCCATACTGTGTATTAATGGCCGACCCATCTGCCCCTTTTTACCGGCAACCCAAGCCCCACCATGAATATGGATCAATATTGGTCTTGGCTCATCGGCCACAGCCAAGCGGTACATATCGAGACGCTGAGCAGCTAAGTCGCCATAGGCAATATGCTTATCAACTAGCAAGCCTGAGCGGCGACAGCGCAATACCAGCAACCAGCGCCACACATCTCCCGGCGTAAAATAAAAGTCCGCGCGCGTCGCAATACCAAGGCGCTCTGCATAGCTGGCCGCCATGCTTCGCACTTGCAACTGCTTAATCAGGCTAACAGCCGCAGTCAATACCGCGATGAAGCCGACAAATACCGGCTCAAACTCCCCCCAGCCGGCAAAAACAACGCCGAGTGCTATGATCAATATAGGCAGCACGAACAACTGCCCCACAATGGCCAACAGCCAATATAAGGCTGACCACACTTTTAACTGACGATATTTCAGTGCTACCAAGCCTGAAACAGAAAATACTGCGAGGCCAACAGCTAACCCAATAATCATATCCACCCGCCAATACTGATAAACACTAAGTGCAAGCTACTGATATAGAACAAGAAAACATTCAGCTGTAGGAAATTCATCACCGTTCAACGCCTGCAGCAAACCGCCCTAAGTGCGAAGATTTATGCGTGATCAAACACCCGGCAGCGCGGCCGTTTGATTTTTACTGCAATAACTGACAGTATGTCAATTATTGCAGTAAAGTAACATAAAAAGCTTTGACAAATTTTAGCCACATGCGCAAACTATAACTGACGACTAGTTATTTTTTTAAGCCACCTATAATAGCCTTGCCAGCCCAGCTGGCCGGAAGGAGAAGCCAGTATGAATATGGACGATATGGTCCTGATCAGTGTTGATGACCACCTGATTGAACCGCCAAACATGTTTGATCGCCACACCCCAGCCAAATTCAAAGGCCAAATGCCCAAAATCGTACAGGGTCCCCAAGGCGAAGATATGTGGATGATCGGCAATATGCCGGTGCCGAATATTGCCCTGAATGCCGTTGCTGGCCGCCGTCCCGAAGAGTACGGTTTTGAACCCACCGGCTTCGCCCAGCTACGCAAAGGCACCTATGACGTTCACTCTCGCATTGGCGATATGAATGTGAATGGTCAGCTCGCGGGCTTGAACTTCCCCTCCTTTGTTGGTGTAGGTGGTCAAACCCTAGAAAAAGTACAGGATCGTGAACTGGGTTTAGCCATTGTTCGCGCGTGGAATGATTGGCACATAGATGAATGGTGCGGCGCCTATCCCGGCCGCTTTATTCCCGTTGGTATCGTCAGCAACTGGGACCCCATTGCCGCCGCCGAAGAAGTACGCCGCATTGCCAAAAAAGGCTGCTACGCCATCTCCTTCCCACCCAACCCCAGCCTAAGCAAATTGCCTAGCCTGCACAACCCGATTTGGGATCCGCTGTGGAAGGCCTGCAGTGATACCGGTGTGGTTGTGTGTTTACACATCGCCGACGCGTCAAACGCCGTACCGTCAATAGAGTCGCCTGTTGATGTCATGATCGCCAATATGCCGGTTTCACTTTACGCAACCGCGACCGATCTGACCTTCTCACCCATTTTACGCAAATTCCCAGACATTCGTTTCGCCCTATCTGAAGGCGGCGTGGGCTGGATTCCACACTTCTTAGAGCGTATTGACTATGTTCATGAGCGCCACACTTGGACAAACCAAGACTTTGGCGGCATGAAGCCCAGCGAACTGTTCCAAAAGCACGTTTACACCTGCTTCATCGATGACAGAGTCGGTATCAAAGTACGTCACGACGTTGGCTTGTCAAAAATGACCTGGGAATGCGACTACCCGCACTCCGACTCGACTTGGCCCAAAGCCCCTGAAACGCTTTGGCCTAGCATTAAAGACATTCCAGCTGCCGAGATCGACATGATCACGCACTTGAATGCCATGAAGGCCTTCCAGTTTGACCCGTTCAAACACATCAAGAAAGAAGACTGCACCGTTGGCGCCCTGCGTGCCCAAGCTGGCGATGTCGACCTTAGCTTCACTGACACCAAAGGTAAGGGCGTTCCACCGGCCGAACACAGTGGCCCCGTGACCTTTGGCGATGTAACCGGTCAGCTAAGCAAAATGATTGATGTCGGCGCGAAGACATAATCAGGCAACAATATAGCCAGTCTTAAGACCATAAGCCTGTCCGCAGTATGCGCGACGGGCTTTGCATTGAAACAGCAACTGACACTATGTCATCTAATGGAGTGAACATGGCTCTTCTTAAAAACAAAGTCGCCATTATAACTGGCGCCGGTCGCGGCCTCGGCGAAGCCTATGCCAAATGCTTGGCCGCGCAAGGTGCTGCCGTCGTTGTTAACGATTTAGGTAAAGATGAAAGCGGTGAATATCTGGCTGAGCAAGTCGTGAACGCCATTATCGCCACTGGCGGTAAAGCTGCCGCCAACACCGCCGACATCGCCACCATGAGCGGCGGTGCCTCACTGCTGCAAACCGCGCTAGATGCCTTTGGCTCTGCCGACATTCTCATCAATAACGCGGGAATTCTGCGCGATAAAAGTTTTTTAAAGCTGACCGAAGCCGACTGGGACAGCGTTCTCGGCGTGAATCTTAAAGGCATGTTTACCGTCACCCAGCCCGTCTTTGCCTGGATGAAGGAAAACGGCGGCGGCGTGATCGTCAACACCAGTTCAACTTCTGGCCTGGTTGGTAACTTTGGCCAATTAAACTACGCCGCCGCCAAGGCCGGTGTATTTGGCATGTCCAATGTACTTACCATTGAAGGCGCCAAGGCGGGTATTCGGGTGTGGACACTCGCCCCCGCGGCAACCTCTGCTCTGACAGCACCGCTAATGAACGACGAGCAAAAGCAACTGCTAGACCCCGCCCACGTCGCTGAAGCCGTGCTGTATATGGTAAGCGAGCTGTCTGGCAACAAAACCGGTCACTGCCTGTTTGCTTCTGGCCAGAGTATTCGCGAGCTGAAACTGGTTTCTGCTGAAGGCATCCGTGGTCGCGGTGAAAATAGCGATTTAACTGCCGAGGGCATCGCCGCCGCCAGCGACGCAATTTTTCTCGATGCCCCCACCATGGTCATCAACGATTTCGCCAAATAGGCATACAAGTATTTAAAGGCAAACATTATGAGCAAAGCATTAATCGCCGGCGTTGGCATGGTGAAATTCACCAAACCCGGAAAAAGCGAAGAGTACGACGTGCTTGGCGCCCAGGCCGCTACAGCAGCATTAGCTGATGCGGGCATTGACTATAGCGATGTTCAGCAAGCCTATGCCGGATTTGTGTTTGGCGACACCTGCTCAGGCCAAACCGCACTGTACTCTGTTGGCTTGACCGGCATTCCCGTTATTAATGTTAACAACGCTTGTGCAACCGGCTCTACCGCGCTGTTTCTGGCGCGTCAAGCCGTTGAGTCCGGCGCGATTGATGTAGCGCTGGCAGTGGGCTTTGACCAAATGCCCAGCGGCGCTTTAGCCAGCAATACCAGCGACCGCAAAGCCACCACCGCACGTTTGGACCAAGCGGTGGCCAGCATTCAAGGCTGGGACGACAAAGCCATGCAAGCCGCCCAATACTTTGGCGGCGCGGGTCGCGAGTATATGGAAAAATACGGCGCCTCAGCCGAGTTGTTTGGCCGCGTCTCTGTTAAAGCCCGCGACCACGCCCGCCGCAATCCCTTTGCCATGTTTACCGACCCCCTTAGCCTTGAGCAGGTAATGGCTTCACCGGCTATTTTCGGCCCGCTAACCCGTCTTATGTGCTGCCCGCCAACCTGCGGCGGCGCAGCCGTACTGGTCGTGTCTGAAAGCTACGCCAAGAAAAAAGGCCTAAGCAATTTAATCGAAATTGCCGGCATGGCATTAACCACTGACACCGCCGCCAGCTTTGACAGCGGCAGCATGATGAATGTCATTGGCGCCGATGCTGCCAGACGCGCGTCTGCCGCAGTGTATGAGCAAGCGGGTATCGCTCCCGAAGATGTCGACGTAGTAGAGCTACACGACTGCTTCTCGACCAATGAAATCATCACCTATGAAGCCTTGGGCCTATGCCCAGAGGGCGGCGCCGAGAAATTTGTGCTCGATGGCGACAATACCTACGGCGGCAAGGTAGTCACCAACCCCTCTGGCGGCTTGCTCTCAAAAGGCCACCCGCTAGGTGCGACGGGCTTGGCACAAATCACCGAGCTGAGCTGGCATTTGCGCGGTACGGCGGGTGAACGCCAAGTACCCAATGCCAATATTGCCCTGCAACACAATATTGGTCTCGGTGGTGCCTGCGTGGTGTCAGTATTAAAACGCGCTTAAATACTGCCTCCCTATGCTAAAAATTTAAGGAACAAATATGGCTTTACTCGACGGAAAAGTAATTGTAGTGACCGGCGCCAAGGGTAACCTCGGCGCTACTATGATTAGCGTCGCACTCGGCGAAGGCGCAACCGTAATCGGTCTCGACTACGCGCAAATCGATTTTCAAGCAGACAATTTTGAAGGTTTTAGCGGCGTCGATCTCACCAATGCAGATGCGACCCATGCTGTATTCGCGCAAATCTCAGAAAAATACGGCCGTATTGACGGCCTCGCCAATATTGCCGGTGGTTTTTGCTGGGAAACACTCGCCGACGGCGAACCTAGCAGCTGGGACAAGATGTTCCGCATCAATGTGGTGACCGCCAGCAATGCCTGCCGCGCCGCCCTAGCTGCGCTCATTAAATCTGCCGGTAAAATTGTCAATATTGGCGCCGCTGGCGCAACAAAATCTGGCGCGGGCTTTGGCCCTTACGCGGCCTCAAAGGCCGGTGTTGCTAAATTGACGGAGTCCTTAGCGGAAGAGTGCAAATCGCACAATGTCTGTGTCAATGCCGTGTTGCCCAGCGTAATTGACACGCCGCTCAATCGCAGCGATATGCCCGACGCCGATTTTAGCGGCTGGGTAAGCCCCCAGCAGTTATCCGATGTTTTGTGTTTTTTACTGTCGGCCAAGGCCGACGCCATTACCGGGGCATTACTCCCGGTTACTGGGCGCGTCTAAAATAATACCGAATTAGAAGGGGCTATAAAAAAAATGCAAAGCTTCGATTACATCATTGTTGGCGCCGGTTCTGCCGGGTGTGCGCTAGCCTATCGGCTCAGCGCCAACCCGCTGTGCAATGTGCTATTACTGGAATACGGTGGCCCTGACCACGACCCGTTTATTCATATTCCCAGAGGCTTTGCCAAAATACTGTTGGGCAACAAGCTTATCCATCGCTACCCCATAGACCACCGTGGCTACGAAGGCACTCGCGAAGAATGGGTACGGGGTAAGGTGCTCGGCGGCTCTAGTTCGGTCAACGGTCAAGTTTACATGCGTGGCTTTGCCGCCGACTACGATGCCCTCGGCATTCCCGGTTGGGGCTGGAAAGAAATTGGCGGTGCCATGAAAGCCATGGAGGATCACGAACTCGGCGAGGCAGAATATCGCGGTGTCGGTGGCCCCTTAAAAGTAAGCCAACACCCCTCGCCATCGGCTATTTGTGACGCATTTATCCACGCCGCGGAATTAATTGGCGCGCCGCGCTGCGAAGACCTAAACGCCATTGATGATCAAGGCGCAGGCTACCAGCCAAGAACCATTTACAAAGGCTTTCGTCAAAGCGCCGCAAAGGCCTTTTTGGACCCTATTCGCCACCGTAAAAACCTCAGCGTCATGACCCGCTGCGATGCGCAGAAAATCATCATTGAAGGCAAGATCGCAAAGGGCGTAAAGGTAAAAAATCGCAAAGGTGACATGGTCGATTACTACGCCGCTAAAGAAGTCATTCTCAGCGCGGGTAGCATTGCCAGTCCCAAACTTTTACAACTCTCTGGCATTGGTGATGGCGAGCTGCTGCACTCACTGGGCATTGAAGTACAAGCCCACTCACCCTTAGTCGGTCAAAACCTCATTGAACAGCGCTGCGCCATGCCGACCTTCCGGGTTTCCCACGGCAGTTTAAATCGCGATTTGCGGCCACTGGGTTTAATCAAAACCCTCGGTAAATATATTGCCCAACGCAACGGCCCCATGGCTTATAGCGCCTTTGAGGTCAGCACGCTAATCAAAACCGCCAAGCACCTGCCCCGCGCCAACGCGCAGATCGGCTTTACGCCGGTGTCAGTTGATCGCCACGGCACCTCAATCACACCAGACAAAGTACCCGGCGTACTGGCCTGTAGCTATATTCTTAAGCCCAAAAGTCGCGGCCACCTGCGCATCACCTCAGCCGATGCCGATGCGCCGATGTACATCCAGCCCAACTATTTACAGCACCCCGATGACCAAAAAGATTCTGTCGACCTATTTCACCTAACCCGAAAACTTTTCGAAACCTCCGCAATGCAGGCTTACCAAGCCACTGAAATACTGCCAGGTAAAGATATTGTTAGTGACGACGAAATTCTCGATTTCTATTTAAAAATGGGCAATTCAGCGCTCCATGCAACGGGTACCTGCCAAATGGGCACAAGCGAAAAATCTGTTGTGAACGAGAAGTTGCAAGTTCGCGGTATCGCTAATCTCCGCGTCGTTGATTTATCGATTTTCCCGGAAATGATTTCGGGCAATACCAATTCGCCAGCCATGGCGGTTGGCTGGCGGGCCGCGGATTTAATTTTAGCGTCGTAAAAAATAAAAGAAGATCCATAATTAAACTAGGGTGCATTAGAATGACAAGTAAAAAAGCACGGACTGGATACAATTCCAGAACGAAATTTATTAAAAAAACACTGCCTGCGGCCATGGTGCTCATTTCATGCCAATCTACATTGCAGGCACAAGAAGTCGCGCAGGAAGAACGGCAAAGCCGCAACCGCATGATGGAAGAGGTGGTGGTTACGGCCACTAAGCGCGCCGAAAATGCGCAAGATGTTCCGGTTTCAGTTTCCGCATTTTCTGGTGACATGCTAGCGGCCATGGGGGTTGACAATCCCACCGATCTACAGGCGGTGACACCGGGTTTAACCTACAATTCTGCCACCGGATTTTCGATTATTTATCTGCGTGGTGTGGGTTCTGACGCCTTTTTAATGGCTGACCCCAGTGTCGCCACCTACATCGACGGCATTTATTATCCCTTTGCCAGCGGCCTTGCCCAGTCCTTCGGTAAAGTTGAGCGCATCGAAGTGTTAAAAGGACCCCAAGGCACCTTATTTGGTCGCAACACCACCGGCGGCGCGATTAGCATCACCACTGAGCAACCTAGTTTTGACGAGGTTTATGGCTCGATTGACGCCAGCTACGGCAGTTTTAATGCACGGCAAACTGCGGCACTTATCAATGTACCCGTCACCGATTGGTTCGCCACCAGCCTTGCCCTGTTTTATAACGAGTCAGATCAGTACTACACCTTTGACCCTGAATCCAAACAACAAAATATGGATGTTGAGCGCGCCGCCGGTGGCCGCTTTAAAATGAAATTCGCCAGTGAGCATTTCGATTTACTGCTCGCCGCCGTAAAAGTGAAACAATCTGGTTACAATACCGCGCTGGCAGCCAATACTAGAGCCTCAGACCAAGCTAAATTACAAGGCGCTGAATCCCAACCCCGCGACCACACTATCTCGGTCGATGCGCCGCTTAATTTCGACATCGACAGCGAGGTTCTGTTCGGCGAATTTAATGCCTATCTCGACCATTTTGATATTAAACTCTTAGCCAGCCACCAAACCCTAGAGAACTATGGCCAAAGCGATTTCGACGGCACCAATGCCTCAATTATCGCGTTTCAAGCCCCGCTGTTTGCCGACGTTAAAACCGCTGAACTACAGTTTATTTCCAATCAAGATAGCTGGAACGCAGATTGGCTAGAATGGATTGGCGGCCTTTACTATATTAATAGTACTGCGGGCTTACTGCCGCGCTTTGGCGCCGCCGGTGGTGAGCAGGGCAATATTGGCCCTATTCCCATAGGCTCACTGCTAGGGGATCTCACCCAACAACTACCCGCACCCGCCTTAAACGGTATTGCCCTCAATCTTGAAGGCATCTTAGATACCGACTCATGGGCCGCGTTTTTCCAAACCACCTTTACCCTCACCGATTGGGCGGAGCTGACCTTGGGTGGACGCTACCAATATGAGGAGCGCTATGTTGTGGCATCATCAACCTCAGTCGAAAACGCCGATGGCAGTAGCACCCTGCTCTTCGACTGGGCCAACGACGGTCAAGGTGTTCGCGAGGTCGACGGTGACAACTTCTCGCCAAAAATCGCAGTCAATTTACGTCCGGCAGAAGATCTACTGGTGTTTTTGTCATGGCAAAAAGGCTTTAAAAGCGGCACCTTCAATACCGTCAATATCACCGATGATATCGACTACGCCGAAGAAGAACAGGTTACCTCTTACGAGTTAGGCGCAAAATACACCTCGCCATCCGGTAATTTTGTAATCAACTCAGCCGTTTTTTATACTGAAATTGACAACATCCAGGTTCAGTTTTCCTCGATTCAATCTGGTGGTGCGGTAACCTTCGACAATGCAGGCGCAGGACGGATTCAGGGCATCGACTTTGACTCCAAAATCGTATTAATACCCACTATAGTCGATGACTTTATTCTGTCAGTGAGCGGCGCTTACCTAGACGCTATATACACTGACTACACCGACGGCTTGGGCTTTGACGAAGACAGCGGCGCCTATCAAGACGGCCAGGACTTCACTGGCAATCGCATGGTGCGCACGCCGGAATACACCGCCACCATGGCCTTGAGCAAAACCTTTCTGTTTGATGATGGCCCGCTGGAAATAACCGCCGATGCTTATTACAACTCTGGTTATGCTTATCTACCGCAAAACACGGTATTTATGGAAGAGGAGTATTACCTCGTCAATGCTAGGGCGAGCTTCTTGATTGAAGACTGGGATCTGCGTATTACCGCGTCGGGCAAAAATCTAAGCGATACGGTATACGCCTATTCACAGTTTCCTAACGATGATGGCCGCCTAGAAGCATTGGCACCACCAAGAAATTATTCACTCGCCGTGCAGTGGAATTTCTGAAGTAAACGCAGCTATACGGGCGACCAAAAATCGCCCGTATAGCTAATTTAAAAATTTTTAAGGTTATTTCCACGGCGTGGATTATAATTAAAAATTATAAACTATCTTATCTTTTATAAAAGAAGCGACTCAAACCGAAAAGGACATGTTTTCACAATCAAAATAATAAGGGCAAAAAAAAATGAAAAAACAAACCTTGCTTCAAACTAGCAGAATAACTTCAATTTTCATTGCAATTCATTTACTGACGTATCTTGGATTGTTTTCCAACAGCGCGCTTGCCCAGGAGGCTAGATCGCGAAACCGACTACTCGAAGAAGTGCTGGTTACGGCCCAAAAGCGAGAGCAAAACCTGCAAGATGTTCCCGTCTCAGTTACCGCCTTCAGTGGCGATATGCTTGCGGCTATGGGTGTCGATGACCCCACTGACCTGCAAGCCATCACCCCAGGCTTGACCTATAATTCAGCGACTGGTTTTTCTATCGTGTACCTTCGCGGTGTCGGCTCCGATGCATTTTTAATGGCCGACCCTAGTGTTGCCACCTATATCGACGGTATTTACTACCCGTTCTCTAGCGGCCTTGCGCAATCTTTTGGTCGCGTAGAGCGCATCGAAGTACTCAAGGGTCCGCAAGGCACCTTATTCGGGCGTAACACCACTGGCGGCGCAATCAGTATTACCACCGAAAAACCTAGCATCGAAGCAATGTACGGCTCTATTGAGGCCAGCTACGGCAGTTTCAATACCAAAAAAGCGAGCGGCCTTATTAACCTACCCGCAACAGATCACTGGGCGACTACGCTCGCGCTTTTCCATAATCTTTCTGATAATTACTATACTTTTGAGCCTGAATCCAAGCAGCAGGGAATTCCTCAAGAAGTCGCCAAAGGCTATCGCTTAAAAACCATGCTGGCTTACGAGAAATTCGATATCCTATTAGCTGCGGTGCGTATTGACCAATCTGGTTTTAATACCGCCTTGGCGCCAAATACAAACCCGTCCTCGCTTACTCAATCGTTGGGTGGCGAAAAGCAAGCCCGCGACTACACCGCCTCTGTTGACGCGCCGATCAATTTTGATATCGACAATAAAGTTTATTTTGCAGAAGCAAACCTCTACCTAAATAAACTTGATAGCAAACTTATACTCAGCAAGCAGTCGATTCTCAATCCCCAATGCCTCACTGATTTTGACGGAACCAACGCCCCAATAATATCCTTTGGTTCGCCAACCTTTTCGGATGTTAAGTCCGCCGAATTGCAATTCATTTCCAATGAAGATAGCTGGGGTTCAAACTGGCTAGAATGGATAGGCGGTTTTTACTATATAGACAGTGTTGCCGGTTTAGATCCAAAATTTTCACTCTTTGGCGGCGAACAGGGTGAACTCTTTGGACTTCCGATCACCGAAATTCTCGGCCTCCTTCCCGCGCCGCTTACAAATTTATTGGGTTCAGTACCGCTTACTGGCGGTGTTAACCTCGGTCTCCACGGCCTACTAGCAACTGAATCTACAGCCGTATTCCTGCAAAGCACCTTCACATTAGCTGATTGGGTTCAATTAACCCTTGGCGGACGTTATCAAGAAGAAGAGCGTGTAGTATTAAAATCCAGCACGCAACTCCTCAGCAGCGACGATTCCGAAACTCAAGTTTTTGATTGGGTAAACGACGGTGTAGGGGAGAACGCGGTAGAAACCACCAACTTCTCGCCTAAAATTGCCTTTAACTTTTTTCCCAGTGACGACCTTATGATTTATATGAGTTGGCAAGAAGGCTATAAAAGTGGCACCTTCAATACCATTAATGTCACCGACGATATCGATTATGCCGAACCGGAAGAGGTCGTGGCCTATGAGATAGGGGCCAAATATTCCAACAACAATGGTTTCACCCTTAATGGTGCTATTTTTCAAACAGAGATTAAAAACATTCAGGTACAGTTTACCTCCTTGCTAAACGGCGGCGCAGTCACCTTTGAAAATGCCGGTGCAGGTCGGATCAGAGGTGTCGATTTTGATTCGCGCATCCTTATTTTTCCCAGCACAATTGATAATTTAGTATTGTCAGTTAGTGGCGCCTACCTCGACGCAATCTACACCGACTACCAAGACGGCTCGGGCTTTAATGAAGAGACCGGAATCTATGAGGGTGGTCAAGACTTTACTGGCAATAATATGGTTCGCACCCCGGAGTACACTGCGACGATGGCAATCAGTAAGTCCTTTATTTTTAGCGCAGGGCCACTTGAGCTTACCGTCGATGGCTACTACAACTCGGGCTACCCCTACCAAGCGCAAAACACCTTATTCTACGAAGAGGAGTATCACTTAATAAATGCCCGCGCCAGTTTCCTAATAGAAGATTGGGATCTAAGAATTACCGCATCGGGAAAAAACCTGACAGACACGGTATACGCTTATTCCCAGTTCCCCAATGACTTCGGTCGCCTAGAGGCACTGGCACCACCCACTAATTACAATCTGGCCCTGCAATGGAATTTTTAATTGACTTGCGAGCCACAGATTTTCCGAATACCCAATTGTGCTGGATATAAAAATGTCGACATCAAATTTTGAGCTATTTTGGCTTTACACCTCGCTGGCATTACTCTGCTACGGCATTTTTGACTCCCACAAACAAAGGAAACTAAGTCGCCACCTACTGTATTTTATCTGTGGTGGCAGTATCTTCTGGCAGGAATTTTACGCTGACTGGGGTGCATTTTTAGTCTGGAACGAGGGGTTTTATATGATGCCCTGGGGAAAGACCCTCTGGTCTATTGAGCACAAGCCCTGGTTTAACGTCGCCGCTTATCCGGTGTTTATGTGGGCTGCTTTCACTAGTATTTCCGCGCTCATTAAGTACTTCAACACGGCAAGCAACACCAAAAAATTATTTATTATCTGCGCAACAGTCGCTGGCCCCACCTTGTATTTCTTTAATGTCGTAACAGAATACCTAGCGGTAGCCCAAGCAGGATTATGGACCTATACCAAAACGATTGGCCCAGCGCTGCGCACCGAGGCGGGTACCATGCCCCTTCTTTACCCTGGCATACCCTTTGCGTTATTTGCGGTGATTCTGGCCTTCTTACTTCACTACCAAAACGACAAGGGCCAAGCACAAATTGAGAAGATACTCTGCAAGCGCCACTTAGACGACACGCCGCTTGCCCAAGTGCTTTTTTGGATAGCTATTTGGAATAGCTGCTACTGGCTGGCGCTGTGTACTCCGCTAATTATCATTCGCCAATATTTTAGCTAGTGCGGCATTATCCCGCACTCAAACTTCAAAAATTTAAAAAGGTAGATGCATTGGCATCTACCCTTTTTAAATCAAAATTATTCAGCTACCGTTCTTTACTGACTTACGAATACGCAGTAACTCACGAAACCCCTTAAATTTATCACTCGCTTTTCTACTGTACATAGCGCGAATACCAGCGCTCGCGGTCTCATAGGTGCTCGCGCCATTGGGCAGCATACTCATAGCAAAGGGCAGGCGTACACGCTCGTCCAATACCGCTTTTGCATGGCACAGTGAACGCAAACCATCCCGCCCGCCAATACGGCCAAAACCCGATTGCTTAACGCCGCCAAAAGGCAGGTCGCCAGCAAAATAGGTCATGCCACCCAATTCATTAATTGAGCACATACCGGACTCCACCCGACGCGCGATAGCATTAGCCCGGGCATTATTAGCGGAAAACACACTATTCGATAAACCGAACGGCGTACTATTGGCAATTTCTACCGCCTCATCATCACTGTGGAAACGGCACAACACCAGCACTGGACCAAAGGTCTCTTCCTGCATAATCGGCATGCTTGAATCGACATCCGCAAGAATGGTTGGTGCATAATATTCGCCCTCCTCACTTAGCACCCGCTTGCCACCCGTTACCAGCCGAGCACCCGCTGCGATAGAGTCATTGACCAGTTTTTCCACCAAGGCAAGCTGGATAGGCGTATTCATCGACCCCATATCAGGCTGGCCACCGCCAAGAGGATTACTCTGTTTAAACGCCTTGACTGTCGCTGCGGCCTGCTTCTCAAACTCTGCGTAAATTTTGTCATGAACCAGAATACGCTCTGAGGCAACACAGTTTTGGCCGCTATTTAAAAACGTCCCCGTAATAGCTGCAGACAGCGCTTGTTGAATATTCGCGTCTTCGCAAACAATAAACGCGTCTTTGCCGCCCAGCTCCATGGTCACAGGAATTATGCGCTCAGCACTCGCCTCTATTACCCGCCGACCATTGCCGCATGAGCCAATAAAAATAATACCGTCTACCGCGCGCACTAACGCATTACCAGTGGCGCCAAAGCCCTGCACCACTTGGATAAGGTCAACTGGCGCGCCCGCTGCAGCCAATGCCTCATGAAATATTTTCATAAACTGCTGGCTAGACCACGCCACCCATTCACTGGGTTTTAATACCACCGCATTGCCCGCAAACAAGGCGGGAACAACGGGCATCATCATATTTTGAAAGGGGTAGTTCCAGGGAATAATGCCGCCAATCACCCCCCGCGGATGATATTCAATACGGGCTTTTTTATGCAGCAATATGCCCGATGACACTTTCTCGTCGCGCAGATGACGCTCGCCATTTTTCAGTGTCCAACGAATTTTTTCGCAGGCCGGCAAGATCTCGCCAAGCAGCGCATTCTCCCGAGTCTTACCCGCATCGCGAGCAACGATCTCACAAATTTCATCACTGTGATCAAGAATATAATCCAGTATATTTTCCAGTACTTTACGGCGCTGGGCAAAAGTCGAATGTTTCCACTGCGCCTGTGCTTTACGCGCCCGCGCAACAACAAGCGCAACATCTTCTTCGGTGTCTACCGGCACCTGACCAAGTGAAACCCGCGTGGCAGGTTCAAAGCAATCGATAACATCACTCTTGGGATTCGGTCCGAAGATTGTGATTGGGGCGCTAGCTGCTTGAATAGACATATACTCACTCAAAATCAAATTGTGGCTCTTGGCCAAGCGACGTTCAGTACGCTTAGCGTAAATTTAGCTCTAATTATCTACAGCGTGGAATAATACAATACCACGTGGCGATAGTTAACAAACACCCGCCATTAGAAAGATTAAAACGGCGTAATAGAACGCCGCTTTAATTAACACCTACAGCGCCGCAGACGCCGCCAATAACTCATCAAAAGACGCCTGAATACACTCCCGGTAAAACGCCGGATCAGGCATTAACTTCCGGCAAGCGGTTATATTCACCGCCATTTCACCGCAATAGCTGCTAATAACGTGAGTCAATGAAATATTCAGTAATATTGGGCCACCCCCAAACATCTTCACCGCTTTAGCACCCGTAAAATACAGCGGTACCTGGGCGCCAGGCACATTGGTCACAATGGTATTGCAGAGCAAATCTCGACCCATTCGCGCCGACAAAGACAAGGCGGTCTTGGCCATATACGCCAGTATTTGACCTGGCATAATCGTCGACAAGCCAGCCAATTCTTTCGCGCCTACCGCATTCAAATAGGCTTTGTTCTCTTGCATGGCCTCGCAAATGGCGATTAGGCGCTGCTGGGGATCTTCGATGTCGGTATACAATTTGGAGGTTTGCGCACTTATTTCATTGCCTCCGGCGCTGCCCGCGCTGCGGGTTGATACCGGCACCCCAGCGACCAGCGAACCGTCTGGCAATTCATCTTTTGCCAGCAAATATCTGCGCAAGCCGCCCGCCACAATGGCCAGCGCAACATCGTTTACCGTTGCGCCTTCTGCTAAATTTCTGATTTTTTTAATATCACTCAGCGCAAAAAAGCAGGCATCAAACGCGCGCTGAGGGCTGGGCGCATTATTAAATCGAGTGTGGGGAACCCGCAGGCCAGCAGCACGTTTTTTCTCCACCGTTTTACCAGCCCGCAGCACCGGAAAGATCTTTCTTGCCACGCCAAGAGTATGGCTCGGTCGGCTCAGTAGCTTTTTCCCCGCCCGGTAAAGCAGCTGGTATTGCCCCGGCGCAGATTTAGGCTGCCACTCGGGCGCCGCAATGAGATTGCTCGTTTCGGGTCCCAAGTCTTGCAGCACCGACATCAGCTCGGCGCCAGAAATACCATCCATGCAGGCGTGGTGAATTTTATACAATACTGCAAAAGACCCTGCTGGTAGCCCCTCGATATTATCCAGGCCTTCAATAACAATAATTTCCCAAGGCGGACGACTCAAGTCCACCCGCTGAGCAATGAGACGAGAAATCAAAATACAAAATTGGCGCCAGTCACCAGGCTTGGGCAGCGCGATATGGCGAACATGAAATTCCAAATCAAAATTTTCATCGTCCACCCAGTAGGGGTCATCCAGATTAAGCGGTGGAAAAACTAGCTTACGCCGAAAGCTCGGCGCCAAATGCAGTCGCGAGGCAATATTGTCCAGAATCTCCTTGAACCGCACGATCCCGCTCTCGGTAGACGAGGGTTCATATACAATCACTGGGTTCAGTTGATTAGGCGCACTCGCCGACTCTATGTACAACATTAAGGCGTCCATCGGACTTAGTTGCTGCATACACACTCTCCGTATTTGCCATCGCACTTAGCGATATAAGCGACATTATTATTGTTTAATAGGCCTGACTATTCAGGCATAAATCCATTTAAATCTTGTAGCACCCCCAGCATCTGCGCGGGTGAATCAAGCATGAGGTGGTGATGTCCATTGGGAATAATCTGATATGTTTCGCACTTGGCCAGTGCCGCTATGCGCTCGGCACGTGCTGGCCCTACTACCGGACTCTGACCAGCCAATAAGTAATGGCTGATCACCGGTAAATTTTCAAGTAGCGCTTCGTCATCAAGTTCAGGTGTCAATACCGGCAAGCCTGAATCATAACTCCACACCCACGCATCACCACGCCGACGTAAAGACTTATCAGCCAAGTCCCGGCGAATAGGTTCTGGTATCGGCTGGCGCGGCGATGTGCGAAATCGCGCTATTGCGTCTTCTTTATCAAGGTATTCACGGGTGTTGCCAATAGCCGCACCGGCGGGAATTTCCTCATCGACATTGACCATAAAAAAGCTGTCGACCATGACCAGCCGCGCAAAGCGCTCAGGCATCATCCGCACAACTTTTGCCATTTGGTGACCACCCCAGCTATGGGCAATCACCCAATCTAACTGCAAGTCTAAGCCTTGAATCACACCGGCTACATCAATGGCGCCCTGAATAGGCTGATAAGACTCGCGGCAGTCGCTACCCCCCATGCCCGAAAACTCTGGGAGAATAATCCGAAACTTACCAAGCAACGCCTCGACAATTGCGTCCCACCAATGGGCATTGGCGCGATAGCCATGCACAAGTAATAAGCTAGGCGCACTGGCTTTCGCCGCGGGCCAATCAAATACCTGAATCTCGGCACCATCAACATTAATACGGTGTATTTTTACTGAACTTGTATATTCCATTTACACTTTTGCCCTAACGGCCTCGCAAATTAGCGGCCGCTGAATACGGGTTTTCTGCGCTCAAAAAAAGCCTCGACCGCCTCACTAAAATCCTCGCCACTTGCGGTACTTGCAAACGCATCGGCCTCCGATTTCAGCTGCTGTTCAAGGCTGTAGCTATGGCTTTGGCGCATTAGCTTTTTAATATTAGCCATCGCCACTGGAGAATTTCCCGCAATGCGCTCGGCAAGTTTTTTCGCTTCTATCTCGTGCTGACCTTTATCGACATGGCGATTGATCAAACCCAGATTCATTGCCTGCTCTGCACTAAGATCATCAGACAGCAGGGCAATCTCTAGCGCTCTGCGCACACCAACGATTCTCGGCAAGGACCACGAACCAGAGCAATCGGGGCTATTGCCGACCTTGGCATAGGCCATATTAAAAACCGTGCCCTGCTCAGCCACAGCAAGGTCCGCGGCCATCGCCAAACTCATGCCCGCACCTGCTACTGCGCCGTGCAAGCAAGCAATAACAATTTGCGGCAGGCTGGCCAGTAAACTCACGGCCTCATGAATAGGGCCAATTAGCGCATCTGCCGCCGCAGCCTTATCGCTCGCTTGTCGGAAATAATTCAGATCACCACCAGCCATAAAGACTCGGCCTTCACCCCGTAAAATAACGGCGCGAACCTCGGTATTCTGGCCGAGCTGCGCAAAAATATCGCGCAGGGCAATCGCCATTTCAACATTAATGGCATTCAAAGACTTGGGTCGATTAAGGCTAACTTCGGCAATCGCGCCGTTAATTGTCAGCAGTGCAGGGGCTAAATCATCGCTCATACTACAAGGCCCTCAGGCAAACACTTCAAACAAACCAGCTGCGCCCATGCCGCCGCCAATACACATCGACACCACCACATACTTCACGCCGCGACGACGACCTTCAATTAGGGCGTGGCCGACCATACGCGCACCACTCATGCCATAAGGATGGCCCATTGCAATCGCGCCACCATTAACATTGAAACGCGCCGGATCAATTCCCAGCGCATCGCGGCAGTATAGGCACTGCACGGCAAAGGCCTCGTTTAGCTCCCAAAGGCCGATGTCCTCAACACTCAAACCATGACGCTCAAGTAATTTAGGAATGGCATAAATTGGACCAATGCCCATTTCTTCTGGGGCATTGCCCATCACTGCCATACCCACATAGCGACCCAGCGGCGCCAAACCGCGCCGACTGGCTTCAGCGGCTTCCATCACCACGCAGGCGGCGGCGCCGTCGGATAATTGGCTGGCATTGCCCGCCGTAACGCAACCGCCGTCAACAACCGGCTGCAATGATGCTAAGCCCGCCAAGGTGGTGCCGGGTCGGCAACCTTCATCGCGTTCGACAGTCACATCGCTATAGCTCACTTCACCGCTGCCTTTGTCTTTGAAGGCTTGATTCACTGTGACAGGAATAATCTCCTGATCAAAACGACCATCAAGCTGTGCCTGAGCCATGCGCAATTGCGAGTCCAGCGCGTAAGCATCTTGCACCTCGCGACTGACCTTATATTTTTTAGCGACAAACTCCGCAGTTTCGAGCATCGGCATATAAGCGTGCTCATGAAATTTGAGAACCGCCGGGTCACGCTCGTCCCGCGCCCATTTAAAATAAGGGGCATTCATTGCGGTAATATTCTCTACCCCACCGGCAACCACCACATTCATGCCGTCGGCCATAATTTGCCGAGACGCAATGGCAATAGCCATTAGGCCAGAGGAGCACTGACGATCAATGGTCTGCGAGGGCACGGTGACTGGTAAACCCGCCGCCAAGGTCGAAGCCCTAGCAACGTTTAAACCCTGGGTACCTGCGGTAAGTACACAGCCCAGAATCAAATCTTCGACTTCATCGCCAGCCAAACCCGCGCGGGCAACCGCTGCGCGAATTGCCGCTGCAGCAATACTGGGCGACTTGGTATTATTAAAAGCCCCTTTATAGGCTTTTGTAATGGGGGTTCGGGCTGTCGCCACTATCACCGCTTCGCGCACACTGCCTCCTGAGCATTTTGAAAAACGCTATTTTTGAATATCACAAACTAACATATAGTCATTTATTTTCACAAGTAATCTCGGCCATTTTTACACCCGCCAACTCTACACCACGCAAGCACGGCAAGCTCCCGACTTGATTTTCGGCTGACTCCGTATTTAAATCACATAAATGACACTATGTTATTTTTAAGTACCGGGGGACCCTCCTTGGCCAATAAGAAGATACAGGCGCCTTAAAATGAATACCACGCCAAGCACGCAAACCCCCACCACCCTTGCGTTTCACGGAAAAAGCCAACTAATACTCCAAGCCGACAGCCTTGGCGCGAGCGATGCACCCACGGCATTGCTTCTGCACGGCGGCGGCCAAACTCGGCAGTCGTGGCAACACACCGCCAAGCATCTGGCAGAGCAGGGCTATCGGGCGATCAGTATCGACTTGCGCGGCCACGGCGAATCTGACTGGGCCAGCGATGGCGACTACCTTTTTGAATCCATGCTTGACGATATTGAGGCCTGCTGCGAACAAATCCCCGGCCCTGCAGTCTTGGTTGGCGCCTCTATTGGCGGCGCATTATCCTTATTGCTGGCGGCACGTCGCCCAGAATTATGCCGTGCACTGGTGTTAGTGGACGTTAGCCCCACCATCGAAATTACCGGCGCCCAAGGCATTGTCGATTTTATGCGCGCCCACCCCGAGGGCTTTGCCAGCCTTGACGAAGCCGAACTCAGCATTGCCAAGCACAACCCCAGCCGCCAGCGCCAAGCCAGCCAGTCCGGCCTCAGCCGCGTACTGCGCAAGCGCGCCGATGGCCGCTGGATCTGGCACTGGGACCCCAACTTTATCGCCGGTGACTGGCAGAACAAAGTGCTTGAACTCAGCAATTTAATGCAAGCTGCCGCACCTAAAATCAAGCAGCCCTGCTTATTAATTCGCGGGCAATTGAGCACCATCGTCAGCATGGAGAGCGTGGATGAGCTTAAGCGTGACATCCCCCACCTCAATTTTGTCGACATCGCCGGTGCCGGACACATGGTTGCCGGTGATCGCAATGACATGGCCAGTCGCGCCCTAATCGATTTTCTCTCGGAGCACCCCAGCAAATGAATGCAAATGCCATGGTATTTATTCACGGTGGCCAACACGATGCCCGCTGCTGGGAGCCGACTATCGCCGCCCTTCGTCACCATACCGACATACCTCTGCTGGCAGTTAACCTACCTGGGCGCAACGGCGAGGCCGGCGACTTAAGCACCCTCACCATCGCCGACTGCGTCACTAGCATGCTAAAACAAATTAGCGGCGCCCAGCTCCAGGGCAAACTCATGCTCGTCGGCCACTCCATGGCAGGTATCAGCATGCCCGCACTGGCCGCCGCCCTCGGCGAAGCCGCCGTACACAGCATGGTATTTGTCAGCTGCTGTATTCCCAAAGAAGGCAGCAGCGTGGTCGAGTCTTTAGACCCGCCCATGGCGCCAATTGCCAAATTAGCCGCCAAACACCTAAAAACCATGCCACCGCTACCCAGCTTCTTCGCTAACTGGGTGTTTGGTAACGGCATGAATCGCGATCAAAAACAGTTTTTAGCGGCCGGTCTCTGCCGGGAAGCCACATCAATCACCCGAGAGCGAATCAGCCGCGCCAACATGCCGCATTGCCCACGGCACTGGCTGCTACTAACCCAAGATAGAGCCATCAATCCTGCCCGCCAGCACAGCTTTATCGACAATCTCGGCGGTGTTAGCAGCATATTAAGCCTAGATTGCTGCCACGACGTGATGATTGCCGCCCCAGAGCTACTCGCCACCAGCTTGATCGGCTTAAACACCCCTGCAAAGGATCAATAACAAACACATAATCAGCCAAAATCTAAGTCGAATTAATTCCCCATAACTGAGCTATAGCACCAGTTTAAAAGAATAAATAACGAATTATTAGTTTTAAAACTTACACATTATAAGTTATTATCAGTCTCATACAACGAGCGCCACGCACCATTATTTATCGGCCTCAAACAATTGAGACACAAGCTTATGAGCTCAGCAGATAAACAGAGCACACCCATGCAACTAAATTACGACGCCCTAATGAACTGGCCTTTCGAGCCATTAACTGCGTCTTACGACAAAGACGACTGCATTGCCTACGCACTAGGCATTGCCGCTGGCGACGGCCCAGCAATTACCGCTGAAGAACAGCAATATATTAGCGATAACGAGCAGCTCAAAGCGCTACCGATGATGGCCATTGTGCTAAACGAAGGCACCATGTGGACCATGGACCCCGCAACAGGCATCGATTGGCGCAAAACCCTGCACGCCGAAGAATCGATTACCATCCACAAGCCCATTGCCAGTGCAGCCACCCTCACCGCCAATTACCACGTTGAAGAAATTTACGATCGCGGCCCCGGCAAAGGCGCCTTTATGTACGAGCAGCGCGTACTGAGCGAAGCCGACAACAGCCCCGTTGCCACCATTCGCATTGGTACATTTTTAATGGGCAATGGCGGTTTTGGCGGCGCTGCCACCCACACCCCAGCACCCATTAAAGTACCGGCTGATCGCGCCCCAGACCAAAGCCTAGACCTTGCAACACCAAGCAGCGACAACACCCGCTACCACCTTGGCGAACAATTTGTTGGCGCACTTAAAAATGTTCCCGGTGCCGAAGGCAAACCGCCACTGCGCGGCGTTTGCGCCTTTGGTGTAGCCGGTCGCGCCCTGCTTCATTTGGCCTGCGCAGACCAAGCCCAGCGCCTCAAGCACATGGGCTTGCGCTACAAAGCACCCATATTTGCAGACGAAACTCTGCGCACCGAGCTCTGGTATGACGACACGCCGGGCAAAGCCTACTTTCGCGTTATATGCGTTGAACGAGACACCATTGTTATGGACAACGGCGTTTTAGAATTCGAGCCAGACTGAAGCTAGCGCGCCTATAAAAAAAAAGGGGGGGGGCCGCTTCGCGCGCCCCCTTTTTTCAACTACAAGATCCACACTTATAAGACCGCCTTCAAATACCACCTCTAGGCTCATTCCACGGCGCCACTTTGAACAGCATCAACATCCCCGGAATTGCCACTGCGGTGCACAGCAAGTAAAAACTGGTCCAGCCCACGGCTTCCACAATAATCCCCGTGGTGGCATTGGCAAAGGTGCGCGGCACCGCAGCCAGCGCTGTGAATAAGGCGAATTGGGTTGCGGCGTATGCTGGCATAGTGGCGCGAGCAATAAACGCGGTAAACGCAGCGGTGCCCAAGCCGACACCAAGGTATTCAAATACAATCACGGTCGCCAGCGCCCAACGGTCGGGGCCAATTTCGGCCAGCGCTGCAAACCCCAGAATACTGAGCACCTGCACCACCCCAAACAACCACAGCGCGCGGTTAATCCCGAGGCGAATCATAATCACCCCGCCCGCGAGGCCACCGATAATGGCCGCCGTCAAAGAGGCCGACTTCGCAATAGTGCCAATTTCTGTAAGCGAAAAGCCCAGATCAATATAAAACGGCGACGACAGCGCCGTGGCCATATTGTCACCGAGCTTATACAGGAATAAGAACAGTAATAAATACAATGCGCTGGCCCAACCCTTGCGGTTAACGAACTCTTTAAAGGGTTCGACCACGGCGGCCCGCAGGCTGAGCGGCGCGATGCTAGCGTCGACCGCCTCCTCTATCCACAGGGTCATAGCCACGCCAATCAGCATAAAGGCGGCCATGACCATAAACACCGTACTCCAGGGCAGGTAGTCACCCAGAATCACCCCAATCGAGCCCGGCACTAAACCCGCCAAGCGATAGGCCTGTACGTGAATGGCATTGCCCAACCCCAGCTCATCGTCGCGCAATAACTCGCGCCGATAGGCATCTAGCACCACGTCTTGGCTAGCACTGCAAAAAGCTACCGCCGCCGCGCCGTAGGCGACAAGGCCCACCGAAAACTTAGGGTCGATAAAGCCGAGCACCGCCATCGACGCGATCAAACCGAACTGGCTGATGATCATCCAGCCCCGCCTGCGCCCCAAAAAGGGCGGCACATAGCGATCCATCAGCGGAGCCCACACAAACTTCCAGTTATAGGGAAAGCCAATCAGCGCAAACAAGCCAATTTCGGCCAAGCCCACACCCTCACTGCGCAGCCAAGCCGGCACCAACTGAATCAAAAAATACAGCGGCAAACCGGAGGCAAAGCCAGTTAGCACGCAGATAAACATGTGGCGGTTAAAAATAGCTTGCTGCCAAGACGGCGGCGCTGGCGCTGAAGAAGAGGGCTGATCAGTCATAGACGGTTCCGCATAAAGTTGCGCTTATTCTGGCTTGCGGGGAGCAGAATGCAAGGCTGCTGAACTGGGCCCGTGCGCTGACGCAGAAAATAGCGTCGGCGCACAGCACCGCAATCAATCGCGGAAATTGGTGAACTGCAGGGGCTGATCCAACTCTTCGGCGCGCAATACCGCCATCACTTCTTGTAGGTCGTCGCGTTTTTTGCCGGTAACCCGCACTTGCTCGTCTTGAATCTGGCTCTGCACCTTTAATTTGCGGTCTTTAATCAATTTAACGATTTTGCGGGCCACATCTGAGTTCAAACCGCTTTGCATAGTGACCAACTGCTTCACCTGCTTACCTGCGCCCTTCACATCGCCCAGTTCCATGGCCAGTGGATCGATCTTCACTTTAATGAGCGCCGCACGCAGCAGATCTTCCATCTGCTGCAACTGGAACTCCGCCTCAGCGAACATGGTCACCGTCAGTGCGTCGCGCTCAAAGCGCGCATCCACGCCCTTAAAATCGAAACGGGTTTCTATGACCCGTCCCGCCTGATCAACGGCATTGGTAAAGATGTGTAAATCCACTTCTGAGACAATATCAAACGCTGGCATAGCCTAAATTCCTTTGTTATGTTGCGCCGCGCAGTTTAGCATCCCGAGACTGCGGACTGAATGTGTAGGACCAAGCAAATGTACAGAAAATCACAGTGAGCAACACCGCAAATCCAATATGGTCTATTCTTGGCGCCGGGGCCATTGGCAGCCTATGGGGCAGCTACGCTCAGCGCAGTGATCAAAGCACTGAGCTCATTTTTCGTGACCGCCGCAGCTTAGCAGCTTATCGCCAGCACGGCGGTATTAACTTTACTGCCGGTGCCAAAACCGAATTACTCAATATTGCCGCCTGCTGTCCTGAAACTATTAAAGCTCCTATCCAGCAGTTGCTGATCACCACTAAAGCCCAGCAAACCCTCACCGCATTGCAAGCCATAGAAACCCACATTCTACCCAAGGCCAGCTTGGTGATACTACAAAACGGCCTTGGCATTGCCGAGCAAGTGCAGGCGCAATTCCCCCACGCAAATATCTATCAGGCATCCACCACCGAGGGCGCCTACCGGCCCCAACCCTTTGCGGTAGTCCACGCGGGGCGCGGCCAAACCCTGATAGGCCATGCCAATACCAAAGGTTTAACGCCGCAACTAAGCAGCATTGCCAAAGCGCTGAGTTTCTCGCCGCTAGCCGTCAGCCCGAACAGCAATATAAAAGCCGTGCTGTGGCGCAAGCTGGCAATTAACTGCGCAATCAACCCGCTGACCGCCATTTATCGCTGCCGAAATGGCGAGCTGCTCGACAAACCAGCAGCCCTTGCCCAAATGAGCAGCGTGGTAAATGAGATACTTGAGCTCAGCAAAGCCCTTGGCCTAGACCAAGAGCTAGCCGATCTTCATCAGCAGGTTATTGAGGTTGCCCGCGCCACCGGGAACAATCGCTCCTCAATGCTCCAAGATATTGAAGCTGGACGAGAAACCGAGATCGACGCGATTACCGGCTATCTGTGCCAGCTGGCCACAAAGCAGGGTTTAAGCCTGCCCTGCAATCAGCAACTGCTCGACGAAGTTCGACGGATTTCACCGCAAAATCACCACTAATACCCTAGGTTTAACCTCCATTTCCCACCCCGCATAATTTGACAAAATAGCGCCATAGCCGTAGAGTGCGCGCCACGTAAGAGGTGCTCAAAACCGCGTAAAGCGCGGCGCTAAGTTAAACGGGAAGTCTGGTGAGGCGCTGTTCGCAAAGAACACCACCAAGTCCGACGCTGCCCCCGCAACGGTAAGCCACTGTCAGCCACAAGACAGGGCAAGCCCGGAACCGGCCTGTTACCGATTCACCCGATGAAGCGGAGGGCTCCATCAGCGGTCGTATACTTGTATATAACCCCTACCCCTCCCTCATTGCTTCCCTAGCTGGCTTTGAGGTTAACCATGAACAAATTCACATTAAGCGCATTAAGCGGCGCTTTAAGCATTGCGGCATCGGCAACGTCGGCCCAGTCCCACAGCGAGATGGAAACGACCATCGTCACTGCGACCCGCACCGAACAATCGATTGCCGACAGTTTGGCACCAGTCACGGTATTTGAACGCGCCGATATCGAGCGTATTCAACCTGCCGACTTACAGGAATTACTGTCTCGCGCTGTGGGCGTGAGCTTTGTTCGCAACGGTGGCCACGGCGCCAATACCAGCCTGTTTCTGCGTGGCAATCAAAGCAACCACACCTTGGTCTTAATCGACGGCGTGCGCATTGGCTCGGCCACCCTCGGCAGCCCGTCGCTAACCAATCTGCCCCCTGAGCTTATTGAGCGGGTGGAAATTGTGCGGGGCTCACGCTCTAGCCTTTACGGTTCCGAAGCCATCGGTGGCGTTGTGAATATCATTACCCGTAAATACCACGACACCGACGGCGTGCAGCCATTATTGCAACTTGGCATTGGCACCCAGGGCAGCAGCAAAGCCCTTGCCGCAATTAGCGGCGGCAATAGCCAAACGCAATTCAATCTTAGCGCCCTGCACGAGAACACCGACGGAGTGGACAACACCGAGGGCACTAGCGGCGTTCACGGCGACAAAGACGCCTTTGAACAAACCGCCTTTAACCTGAGCTTGAGCCACAAAATCAACGACCGCGCCAAGGTGTCAGCGCTTTACCAAAACAGCACCAGCGAAAGCGACTACGACAATAACTGCTACGGCACCGGCTTTGTGAAATACAGTTGCTCGCCGTATTCCGACAGCGAAGTCAGCGTTGCCAATATTCGCGGCGAATTCCAATTACTGAAAAACTGGCTACTGACCTTGTCGGCAGGCGAGTCTAAAGACCAATCACAAATTGACTATCACTACGTCGAAGCTGGCGCCATGGGCGTGAGCGGCGACAATTTTGACACCACCCGCAATATTTACAGTGTGCAAAATGACTGGCTACTCGGCAAAAACCACGTGCTCACTGCAGGCTTTGAGCGCTTGCTCGACAAGGTCAACAGCAATCTAAATTACAACGAAGACAGCCGCGCCAACAAAGCGGTGTTCGCCCAGTGGCAGGCCGACTTTGGCATAGTCGACTTAACAATCGGAGGTCGTAACGACGACAACGAACAGTTTGGCACCTACGACACCGGCAATGCCTCGGTGGGCGTTCAGATCGGCAAACCATTGAAAATCATTGCCTCCTACGGCGAAGGCTTTAACGCGCCCACCTTTAACGATCTGTATTATCCCTTCTACGGCGTGACGACATTAAAACCAGAAACATCAGAAAACCGCGAATTGGAATTGCGCGTCAATCAAGCTTGGGGCACGTGGAGCGCTAGCTACTTTAATAACGACGTCGACAAGCTCATTCAATACAACCCCGCCACCTTTGGCCCAGATCAAATTAAAGGCGCAAAAATAAAAGGCCTTGAGCTCAGCATGGCGACTAGCCTGTATCAATGGAATATCGAGGCCAATGCCACCCTGCTCGATGCCACCGACACCAGCACCGGCAAAGATTTGCGGCGTCGGGCCAGCAAGCAATTTAATATTGATGCAGATCGCCAGTGGCAACAGTGGGGCGCCAGCGCGAGCTTACGCTTTGTTGGCAAACGCTATGAAGACACCGCCAACAACGACGAGCTCGGCAGCTATGCCTTGATCGACACCGCAGTGTCCTATCGTATCAACGAACAGTTAAAACTCAATTTAGCCCTAAAAAATATCTTTGATCGCGAGTATGTCACTGCACGCAGCTTCAGCCTTGGTGACTACCAAGCAATTGGCCGCGAAGCGATGTTGAGCATCACTTACACGCCAAAATAAAGGTATTATTGGTCTTTGTCTTTCACGCCGTCTCGGGCTTACGCACGTGGCGGCGAATATTTAACAGGTGATTATATGACGACCCTGAGCGACGAAGAAAAACACCAGAAACGCATGCAAATCAAAAAGGCCATGATCGACGAAAAAGTCGCGCAGGCCACCGAAGAGCGCGGGGTACTTATCGTGCTCAGCGGCCCCGGCAAGGGCAAATCTAGCTCTGGCTTTGGCACAGTAATTCGCGCCTTGGGCCACGGCTACAAAGCCGCGGTGGTGCAATTTATTAAAGGTACTTGGGACTGTGGCGAGCGCAATTTTATTCAACAGCGCTGCCCCGAAGTCCCGTTTATTGTGATGGGTTCCGGCTTTACTTGGGAAACGCAAAACAAAGAACAAGATCGTGAAGCCGCCCAGCAAGCTTGGCAGAAAACCAAGCTGCTCTTGCAAGATGAAACCATTCATCTGGTATTGCTCGACGAAATCACCTACGTTTTAAAATACGGCTATCTCGACGCCGAAGAAGTTTACGAAGCCCTGCGCAATCGCCCCCGTGAACAAAGCGTCATTGTGACTGGCCGCGGCGCGCCCGTACCGCTCAAACAGCTGGCCGACACCGTGTCGATGATCGACGATACCAAACACGCCTTTCACAGTGGCATAAAAGCCCGCAAAGGTGTGGAGTGGTAGCGTTGAAAACCACTGTTGCAGTCATTCTCAGCGCACTATTTGCAGCCGGTTCGGCGTTAGCCGACATCTGCGTGCAGGATGATAGCGGCGCCAACGTTTGCCTGAGCAAACCCGCCCAGCGCATTATTGCCCTGTCGCCAGGCGCTACCGAATTAGTCTATGCCGCGGGTGGCGGCGACCAACTGGTAGCCGCCGTCAGTTATTGCGACTACCCCGAAGCAGCAAAAGCACTGCCCCGCGTTGGCAGCTACAATCGCTTTGACCAAGAGGCGATACTGGCGCAAAAGCCCGACCTGCTAATCGCATGGATTGAAGGCAACCCCCGCGAGCAATTGGCCAAACTAAAATCTCTGGGCCTGACTATTTACTATACCCAGCTCAATGATTTTGACGACGTAAGCTCCAGCCTAGAAAGGCTTGGCAAACTCGCGGGCAGTGAGACACAGGCCAAACTCGCGGCGGATAAATTCCGCGCGGGTATTGCCGAACTAGAAGATCGCTACAGCCAGTCGGCGCCTGTTACCGTGTTCCAGCAAATATGGAGCAACCCTCTAATGACCGTTAATAATGAGCATATTATTAGCGAGGCCACCCGCATTTGCGGCGGCGTGAATGTGTTTGGCAATTTGCCTAATCTCAGCGCCCGCATCGACAATGAAGCGGTACTGGCCGCCGACCCCGAGGCCATCATCGCCGGTGGTATGGGCGAAGAAAATCGCGACTGGCTGGACGAGTGGCTGCGCTTTAGCGGCCTTACTGCCGTGCGTCGCAACAACTTATTTTTTATTCCGCCATCGACTATTCAACGGCCAACCCCGCGCTTACTCGAAGGCACTACCTTGCTCTGCCAACATTTAGAGACTGCCCGTGGCCGCCGTTAAATCCAGCCGCGGAGCACTGCCACGCTTCCTATTGCCGCTAGGTATTTTGGCCTTGCTTACGCTTGCCACCCTCGCGCTTGCAATCACCACCGGCAGCGTCAGTATTTCCAATGCCGAACTGTGGCAGGTTCTGAGTGGCGGCGGCGAACCGCTACACCGCACCTTGGTATTTGAACTGCGCCTGCCCCGCGCCTTATCCGCGTTTGGCGCTGGCGGCTTACTCGCCGTGGCTGGCGCCTTAATGCAAGTGCTGCTGCGCAATCCACTGGCCGATCCCTATATTTTAGGCCTGTCTGGCGGCGCGGCGGTTGGCGCCCTCACCTCTATGTTGCTTGGTCTGAGCGCCGCTGCTGTTTCTGGCTCGGCGTTTATCGGCGCCATGATATCGGCGGTCACCGTGTTTGGGCTAGCCCACGGCACCGGCAGCTGGACACCAACTCGATTACTGTTGACTGGTGTGGTTATCGCCTCGGGCTGGGGTGCGGCCATCACCTTTATGCTCGCCGTCAGCCCCAGCGACCAATTGCCGGGGATGTTGTATTGGCTAATGGGCGACCTCGCCTACGCCCGCTCACCGTGGCCAGCGCTAATCGTACTCGGCTTGATTTCTATTATTATGTTGCCGCTGGGGCGCAGCTTAAATGTATTGGCTCGCGGCCAAATGCAGGCAGCGGCACTAGGGGTTTCGGTACGGGCACTGGAGTGGACGATTTATATTGCCGCCAGCCTGCTCACCGCCTTTGCCGTGGTTACCGCTGGCAGCATCGGTTTTGTCGGTTTAATAGTGCCCCATATGCTGCGCTTAGTATTGGGCAACGACCAGCGCCTGATCTTGCCCGCCGCCGCCTTAGCGGGCGGCGCGCTGCTGACCTTGGCCGACACCTTGGCACGCACCTTGATCGCACCCGAGCAATTACCGGCAGGGGTGATTACCGCACTGATCGGCGTGCCCACATTCTTATACTTGCTACACCGGAGCCGCTAATGCTTGCGGCCAAAAATCTCATCATCGACATTCCCGGGCGCAGCAGCGGCACGCCACTGTCCTTCGAAATTAAGCCCGGTGAAACCTGGGGCGTACTCGGCCCCAACGGCGCAGGCAAAACCACCTTGCTCCACACCCTAGCGGGACTGCGCAAGCCCCGCAGCGGATCGGTGGAATTAGCGGGCAAAAATATTCAGCAACTGCGCCGCAAGCAGGTCGCCCAGCAATTGGCGGTGGTTTTCCAAAACAATGGCGAGGGCTTTCCCGCCACGGTATTAGAAACTGTGATGATCGGTCGCCACCCCTTTATTTCGCCCTGGGATATCGAGAGCGCCGAGGATTTAGCCATCGCCCGCGCCGCCCTGCAAAAATTAGAACTGGCCGATTTAGAGCACCGCCTGATTAGCACTTTATCTGGCGGCGAGCGCCAGCGTTTGGCTATTGCCACTGCGCTAAGCCAAACTCCTAAACTGTGGCTGGCCGACGAGCCCAGCAACCATTTAGACTTAAAACACCAAGTGCAAATTATGGAGTTATTAGCCGAGCAGGCGACGGCTAACTGCGGCATTGTGCTGTGCTTGCACGATTTAAATTTAGCGGCCCAGTGGTGCGATAAAATTTTACTACTCTATCCCAATGGCGATGCCTGCTGGGGCGATGCCGACACTATGCTCGCCACCCCCGCCTTAGAGAAACTTTATAATCAGCCCCTGCGTAGCATTGTTAGCGACGGCCAGCGCTACTTCATTCCCCTGAGTAGCAGGAACTCAGGTTTATGAATCCAAAGGCCAATAACAACGCCTATAAGCAAGCCGACATCGACACGGTGTATCGGGTGATTGCCGAACGCCGCGACATGCGTCATTTTTGCGGCGGCGAAGTGCCCCACGACACCTTAATGAAATTACTTGGCGCCGCCCACCTCGCGCCCAGCGTCGGCCTAATGCAGCCCTGGCGCTTTATTCGAATTCAAGATCCCGAGCTGCGCAATGCGCTTTACAACACCGTGCAAGAAGAGCGCATTAAAACCGCCCACGCCTTAAACGAGCGCGAAGACGAGTTTATGCGTTTAAAGGTAGAAGGCGTTAAAGACTGCGCCGAGCTGATTGTTGTCGCCTTAATGGATCAGCGAGAAAAGCATATCTTTGGTCGCCGCACCTTGCCGCAAATGGATTTGGCTTCGGCATCCTGCGCTATTCAAAATCTGTGGCTGGCGGCCCGCGCCGAAGGCTTGGGCATGGGCTGGGTGTCGCTGTTTGATCCCGAGCAAGTAATGCAGCTGCTAAATATGCCCAGCGGCAGCCTACCCATTGCCATACTCTGTCTTGGCCCTGTAGCAGAATTTTACCCGCGACCGATGCTAGAAACCGAACAGTGGGCCAAGCGCCAAGCGCTCGAGGAACTGATTATGCAAGACGGCTGGCAAGACTAAGGTGCAGGTCTGGCGCCGGACGTGGGAGGTCAGACGCGGAGGCTGCAACACGCTGGATGGGAGACGGGAGAAGCTAAGAGCATTGGGCGGACGTCAGGTGTCGGAAGTCGGACGAACGAATTAACGGTCTACGCTAGACGGGAAACGGTAAACGCTTAAAACTCTGGTCGGAGCTCAGTTGAAGGGCGGCAAGGTCTTGCGGCTGGTCCACTTACGTCCGACACCTGACGTCCGACGTCAGACTAATTTTTAGCGTTCTCCGTCCAGCATCTCCCGTCTCCCTAAATATTTAAATTAAGTGACACACAGCTATGACCCTAACATTAATGATTCAAGGCACTACCTCGGACGCGGGTAAAAGCGTAACGGTTGCCGGCCTATGCCGTGTTTTTAAGCGGCGTGGCCTGAGTGTTGCCCCGTTTAAACCCCAGAATATGGCTTTGAACAGCGCGGTGACCCCAGAGGGCGGCGAGATTGGCCGCGCCCAAGCGGTACAGGCCCAAGCCTGCGGTCTGCCGCCACACACCGATATGAATCCGGTGCTACTCAAGCCCAATAGCGATACCGGCGCCCAGGTGATTATTCACGGCAAGGCGCTGAGCAATATGGAAGCGCAGGATTACCACGCCTATAAAAAACGCGCCATGGCCGCGGTATTAGAATCCCATCAGCGGCTTTGCCAACAGTACGATGTCATTGTAGTAGAGGGCGCAGGCAGCCCCGCCGAAATTAATTTGCGCGCCAATGACATTGCCAATATGGGCTTTGCCGAGGCGGTGGATTGCCCCGTTGTGATTGTGGCCGACATTGATCGCGGCGGTGTGTTTGCCCATTTGGTCGGCACTTTAGATTTGCTGTCGGCAACCGAACAAGCG
Source organism: Zhongshania guokunii (assembly GCF_040892635.1). Taxonomy (NCBI): domain Bacteria; kingdom Pseudomonadati; phylum Pseudomonadota; class Gammaproteobacteria; order Cellvibrionales; family Spongiibacteraceae; genus Zhongshania; species Zhongshania guokunii. The sequence goes on from NZ_JBFRYA010000004.1 coordinate 87,082, forward strand.
CGAGTAGCAGGCTTTATCATCAATCGCTTTCGCGGCGACATCGCCCTGTTGCAATCGGGCCTCGACTGGCTAGAAGAGCGCACCGGCAAGCCGGTCATCGGTGTGGTGCCCTATATTCACGATTTACATTTAGAAGCCGAAGACGCTATCGACAGCCGCCAAACCCTTAGCGAGAACGCCATTAAAGTGGTGGTGCCGGTGTTCACCCGCATCAGCAATCACACCGACTTCGACGTTTTGCGTCTGCACCCGCAGGTCGATCTAAAGTTCGTGGGCAAGGGCGAAGCGATACCGCCCTGCGATTTAATTATTCTGCCCGGCAGCAAAAGCACCCGCCGCGACTTGGATTATTTGCGCAGCAACAACTGGCACAAAGATATTGAAAAACACCTGCGCTACGGCGGCAAGGTCTTGGGGATTTGCGGCGGTTTTCAAATGTTAGGCCGTGCAGTACATGACCCCGACGCCATCGAAGGCGACGCCGGATCAACTGCCGGCCTTGGTCTACTCGACATGGAAACCACCCTCGGCAGCAGCAAAACCCTGCGCCAGGTCAGCGGCCATTTATGGGCAGAACAAGCAAAAATACGCGGCTATGAAATTCACGCCGGCATCAGCACTGGCTCTGCACTGGATACGCCCTTTGCCGATTTAGGCAGCCACCGTGACGGCGCCCGCAGCCGCGACGGCCAGATTATTGGCAGCTATTTGCACGGCCTCTTTGACGAAAGCGACACCCGCGACAGCCTGCTTAAATGGGCAGGCCTCAAAGAAGTTGCCGCGCTGGATTACGCGGGAGTAATTGAAAGTAATATCGACAGACTGGCGGATTGTTTAGAGGCTAATCTGGATATTGAAGCCTTGCTAAGACCTCTCACAAGACCTAACAAAGCGCAGTAGACCAACAAATTAAAGCGTAAACGCGGCAAACAAATCATCCAGCGCCGACAAAGGCAACATACCCAGGCCCTGCAAAACCGATGGCAAGACCTGTGTATCTATGTGGTAGGCCGCTTCTTGGCTCACGAGTAGCAATCCTGTGCCTAAAAATTTGGGGCCAAGACCAATCGCATCACTCACCTCACTTGGCGCATATTCTTCGATAGGCACAACATTGAGCAAGATATTGGCGAGTAGATCATCGGTGGTCGACACTAAAACTTGGGCCATTTCGCCACTATCAACATTACCCGTTGCATCAATTAGGCGAGTAACGTCAAAAAGTAATTCGGACAATAAATCCAGCGACCCACCGGCGACCGGCACGCTACCACCTTCCTCAGCAATGCCGTCGACAATGTTTTGAATATTGCTGGCTAAATTACGCAGGGGATCGGTAAGGCCGCGCAGATCTGCACTCGCATTCTCATCATCCGCGCTAGGTGACTCGCCGCCAAACCGCTCTAACACTGCACTAAGTTGGTCTAGCGGCGCAGGCAAGGCTTGGCCATCGGCGGGAATAAGGCTGTCCTGCAAACTTTGTAAAGCATAAAGCAGCGACTGGCTGGCGCGGGCCGCACCGGCCAAGGCTAAATCTGGATTCTGTTCAGTGGCGGCGCCCTGCAAACCCGTAATTAGCGAATCGGCAACTTCCAATAGCGCAGTACCGGATTCACCCACTCCCGCCACAAGGCGGCTAATATTTTCTTCGGGAATGGCCGCAGCAAGGCTGTTAAAGCCGCTGCTAAATTGCGTTTGTACCGGATCGAGGTTACCGGTTTCGCCGTTAACGTCGAAGCTGTCGTTAGCTTGCAGTGGGCTAGTAAAACCGTCTGATTCTGGCAAGCCCTGCGCAGCTTGCTGGCTTTGCTCGCGGCGGAATGCCGGTTCGGGTTGGCTTAGCGAACCCAAGCCCAACGCGGGGTCGGTGGGGTCCACTTGGTAGATTTCGCCCACCATTTTGTCGCCCTTAATCTCGACCCAGACAAAACCATAGCTATCGCCTTTTTCATAGAATACGGGGTTATCATCGCGGTGCTCTAGGCTGCGGGTTTTACTGGCCGCACCCGAGAGAATAAAGCCGGTTTTACCGCAGGAAGCTACGGGCATCAGCCACTGTATATCATGGTCGTGGCCAGCAAAAAAGAAGTCGGCTTTGTCGCACACGGTTTCTTCTACAAAAGCCTTGTAGCGCTCCCCTGCCAACACCGGCGCTACAAAGGCCGGAGCGCCGTCGTAATTACCCGCATTGCCATGGGAGCCGTTAGAGATATAGGGGTGATGGGCAAACACTATTTTCCATTTGGCTTTACTGTCGGCCATCGCCGTCTTTAACCACTGGGCCTGAACCAAGCCGTAGTTATTGTAAGAATAGTTTTCGTCACTGTCCGGGAAGCCGCCGGCGATTTGATTGGAGTCTACGCCAAACAATTCCACCAGTGGCGCGCCGGCCTCACCACCTTGGGTGAAGCGGTAGTAGCGCGACGGCATTTTCCAGCGCGAGGTTTGCCGCGGCGAATCAGGGTGCTGGCTATCGCGGTAGTGGTAGTCAACCTCAAAATCACCCTTGGCATTATTGGCGCCATCGCCGCCAAAGAAACCGCTGTTATCGTGGTTGCCAAGTACAAAGTAAAAGGGCAAATCAATGGGCGCAAAAGGCAGCTCAAACTTCTCTTCAAACTGGGGGTCCAGCGCCGAACTCACCCCAGATTCGTAAATATTGTCGCCCAAGCCCAGCACCAAATCGCAGCCCCGCGCCGCGCACACTTTGGCCACTGCCTTGCCAACCGCATAGGCACCCTCGCTGCCACTGCCGCTGTCGCCCAGTAGTATCATTCTAACTATTGGCTCTTCAACTGCTGGAGCATCAACAACTGAATCTGACGTATCCTCAACTGGTGCCACCACCGGCGCACTATCAACAGCCGCCGAAGGTTTGGAAGAGGAACCACCACAGGCGGCCACATTAAGCAGTAATACAAGTAAGCTCGCTTTGCCTAAATAATTTAATTTATGCATGATTTTTAAACGCCAAAAGTGTGTGATATTCGCTCTATGTAGCTATGGTTTAGCCTCGGATTTAGTCCCGAGTAAAGCGGCGATTTATGTCTTAGCTCGCGACAGCGGCGTGTCTTCTTTTAAGCGGCTGCTGCCGCTCTCCACCGCCAAGCTTTTAACCTTAACTGACTCCTGCCCAGACAGTTCAGCCGTATCGATATCCTCGGCATAGTAAAACTCGGCTTGGGCGCGCTGATGGGTAACGTCCATCAATATAAAACCGTGATTTTTTAAATCGGTGTATTTCATATGAGGATTAGCTACCGGCAATACCGCCGACACTGCTTCTGCGGCGCCATCTGGAAAGCCCGGCGAGGTCACACTGGGAGTAACAAACTCCACGCCCAGCGGCTCTTCAAATACCCCCGATGTTAAAATAGCGCTGCTTTTATAAAGCTCATTAGCCCAGCTGCTGTGAATATCCCCAGTTAACACCACCATATTTTTGATGGCATTTTCTTCCACAAAATCCAGCATCTCTTCGCGCTCACTGGGGTAACCGTCCCACTGATCCATATTCACTGCCACCAGTGGACTAAAGTCCTCGGTGGGCACACCTGGCAATAAACGCTGAATTTCCAGCAATTGCAACTGGGCGAACATCACCTGTTGGCCGACAATCTTCCAGGTGTTTTGGCCAGTGGCCAATTGGTTTTTAAACCATTCTTTTTGTGCTTGGCCGAGTAAGTCGCGGGCATCGGCTCGCGCCGGATCAGCGGGGTTATCTAATTGTTTAATCCGGCCTTCAATACGAGTGTCCAACATAATGAAGTCAGCCAAGTCGCCGTAGCGGAAGCTGCGATAAATACTGTCTTCACTTTCCGCCGGCGGCCGAATAGGCAGCCATTCAAAATAAGCCTGTATGGCCTGCGTCTTGCGCTCGCGCCATTCACCCTCGCCCTCGTTGTGGTTAGCGGCGCCGTCTTTATAGGAATTGTCGGCGGTCTCGTGGTCGTCCCACACCGTGATAAAGGGATGAATCTGATGCACCGCTTGCAGATCGGCATCGCTGCGGTAGTGGGCATAGCGACGACGGTAATCGTCTAGCACCAGTATTTCGTGGCTGGGGTCGAGCAAGCGGCCTGCATTGTCGCCATACTCGCCGTCGCCGTATTCGTAAATGTAGTCACCCAAGTGAAGTACAAAATCTAAATCGCTACGATTGGCGATCATTCGGTACACCGAGAAATAGCCATGCGGGTAGCTACTGCACGAGCACACCGCAAAGCGCAAATGCTCGGCGTATTGACCAGGCATGGGCAGGGTCAATGCACGGCCAACCGGCGACTGCTGCTGACCAACCGAAAAGCGATACCAATAATGCTGTTCAGACAATAAGCCAGCGGCGTCGAACTTAACGGTATAATCTCGCTCGGGGCCTGTGACGAAGTTTTCGGCCAGTACAATACTCGCAAACTCGGGGTCTTCGGCAACTTCGCAAAGCACCGTGATACTGCTCGGCGCGGCCTCGTCCCGCACGGTCTCACTCGGTGTAAGCCGAGTCCAAAGAATAACGCGATCGTCTAAGGGATCACCGCTGGCGACACCGTGTAAAAACGACACCGAAGGGCTAGGCGCACTCGAGCTAGCAGCTGGCGCCACCGAACTCTTGCCGGTACTTGAATTGCTGTTGCTGCCGCAGGCTGTCAGTATAGGCACAGCAATAGAAACAGTGCTCATGGCGCGGAGGAAATGGCGTCGATTCACGTATAACTCACTCGTGCTGTCTTTTAAAAGTAACAGCACTATAACCAAGCTGTGTTACAAATTAATGGCAGACTTAAACAGCAAGCATGACCAACCCAAACCGAGACCAGCGATCAATGTATAAAGCTTTTATGATTTTCTTTTGCGCGGCCCTTATCGGCTGCAGTAGCAAGCCTATTCCCTTTACCGACTATATTGTGAGTAATTCGCTGCGCGATAATTTGATGAGCCTTGCCGAGCCGCCGATATTTAGCATCGAGGAAATTTCAATTTTAGAAAGCCAGCACAGCGGCGACAATGGCAGTGCGACCATTGATGTGCGCCTGCTATTCCCAGAAGATTTTGACACCGTCACCACCCTGCACAAGCTAGAGCCTTTTAATATGGCCTATAAGCAGTACCAAAGCAGTTTTGGCAAATTCGCCGCAGGTGAGCAGCAGGTCCATCACGCCCAGTACCAATTTCAGCGGCGCGACGGCAAGTGGTTTATTATTGGCAGTCGCGCCTTGTCGCCACCGGATATTATTGCGGTTCAAGCAGAAGCGGTCATAGATTAGCGATTAAATTTGCAGCGCTCAGCGCGCCTTAAAAGTGGCTCGCCAACTGCACCCAGGGCGCCTTGCCTTCTTGGTGATAAATACTAAAGCGGCTTATGCCCGCATAGGGCACATTGATACGTGTCATGGCGCCCATGGGCATACCGAGAAAATGACACATCATTACCCGAATTACCGCGCCGTGCACCACTAGCAACACCGACTTGCCCTGATGCTGCTCCACAAGCTCATCTAGACCAGTAGTAATACGCTGACAAAAATCGGGCATGGCCTCGCCATTTGGCGGACTCGCCTCGGCAGGCGACTCCCAAAACTCAGCCCACTCGCGGGTAAAACGCCGCCTCGCCTCTGAGTGGGCTAAGCCCTCCCAGTCGCCAAAATGCATTTCGCGCAGATTATCCTGCACTGTCAGCTGTGTAGCTCGCTGCGTGGATAAATTCTCTGCAAAGCGCAGGCAGCGCTGCAATGGCGAACTCACAATATGATCCCACTGCACCTCACCCAAGGCAGCGACCTTATCGCGCATTTGCTGCCAGCCTAAGTCGCTTAGCGCCACATCGGTGCTACCGCGAAAAATTTCACCGCCCTCACAGGCGCCGTGGCGCAGTAAATCAATATGGGTTTCTGTTATCTTAGTCATTACCGCGACTTACCCCGGCTTGCTCAAAGCTGGCCATTTCAATTTGCAAACGGCAGGCCGCCTGCATAATTGGCAGCGCAAGCGCCGCGCCAGTGCCTTCGCCTAAACGCATATCTAATTGCAAAAGCGGCTCCGCTTCGAGCTTATTCAATAGACGGCTGTGACCCGGCTCAGCGGAGCAATGAGAAAAGAATAACCACGGCCGTATAGAGGGGTTAATTTTTACCGCTGAAATCGCTGCTGCGGTGCAGATATAGCCATCCACCAGCACTACAATACCACGCTGGGCAGCGCGGATATAAGCGCCGGCCAAGGCATTGATTTCGTAACCGCCAATGCGCCGTAAGACCTCTACGCCGTTTTTCATATGAGGTAAATGACGGGACATCGCGCGGGTTACTACCGCCGCTTTTTTTGCCAAAACTTGATCACTAATACCGGTGCCACGGCCAACCATGGCGGTGGCCGACAAGCGGGTGTGGGCTACCGCCAATGCGGCAGCAGCAGTGCTATTGCCAATCCCCATTTCGCCGCCAATAAACACATCTATGTCGCCAGCTTGATCGATAATACCCCGCCCCACGGCCAGCGCTTCTTCGCACTGTTCTAGAGTCATGGCTTCGGTAACACACATATTTTGGGTGCCCGCGCCCACTCGCAAATCCTGCACATTGGGGAGGTCTTCTAGCGCATAAACAGTGCCGACATTCACAACCGTAAAATCAATGCCCATCGCTTTTGCTAAGACGCTGATCGCAGCGCCGCCATTGGCAAAATTGCGCACCATCTCCGAGGTAACCGTTTGGGGGTAGGCCGAAACATCTTCGGTGGTAACACCATGATCGCCGGCAAATACCGCAATCAAGGCTTTATTTGCATGGGGTTCCAAGGTGCGCTGAATCGCCGACATTTGCACCGCGACATCCTCTAGACGACCAAGGGCACCACGGGGTTTGGTTAAACTATTTTGCCGCGCAATTGCCGCCGCCCGCATCTCTTCGTCGGCCTCAGGTGCCGCTTCCTCATACCAATGACTCATGTCTAATCCCTTTTGACTTCTATCTTAATTTTTTAAAATTTGCTCTAAGCCCGCAGTAACAAATACCACTCTATTGGCTATTGCCGCGATATCTTGGTGCAAGCGCCCCGATTCATCCACAAAGCGGCGAGTGAGCGAGCCCATGGGCACAATCCCCTGCCCTACTTCATTGCTAACCAACACAATATGGCCCGGCGCCGCTTGCAAAGTATGCAAGAATTGCCCCTTCACCTGCTGCCAACTGTCATCATCCTCCTTGGCCAGCCAATTACTTAGCCACAAGGTTAAGCAGTCCACCAATATAGCTGTATTAGGGGAGGCGTATTGCCGTATCGCCGCCGACAAGTCCTCCGGCGCCTCTACAGTACGCCAATCATCAGCTTGGCGCTGCTGTTGATGATGGCTTATTCGCGCCGCCATCTCGGCGTCCCCTGGCGTAGCGGTAGCCACATAGATGCGCTGTAAATTCGCTGCACATACTCGCTCCTCGGCCAATCGGCTTTTCCCCGAGCGGGCACCACCCAAATACAATTCCAGCAAGAGTACACTCCACAACAAGGCCGAGACTGCCACCGTTTAGCGATCTGACGTATAGTAAGCCGCATATTCTACAAGACTGGGCTTCATTGAGGGAAATATGGGACATCGATTATCCAAGATTTACACACGAACCGGCGATGACGGCACCACCGGCCTCGGCGATGGCTCTCGTATCGACAAAGATCACTGCCGCATGGAAGGCATAGGCACCATCGACGAAGTGAATTCTTTTATCGGTTTACTCATGGCCGAGCTGCCGCCAGCAGACCCCTACTCGCCATTACTGGCTCGCATTCAACACGATTTATTTGATTTGGGCGGCGAATTGGCAGTCCCTGGCTACACCATGATTAGCGCCGAGCGTATCGACGAATTAGAAGCTAGCCTCGACGAATTAAACGCCGATTTACCGCCCCTAAAAAACTTTATTCTGCCAGGAGGCAGCAAAGCCGCAGCGCTCTGCCATATGGCCCGCGCTGTTTGCCGCCGCGCAGAGCGCTGCTTGGTTGCACTGAGTAAAACCGATGAAGTGAATGCCACGGGCCGCAAATATTTAAATCGTTTATCGGACTTTTTGTTTGTGATGGCGCGCTTGCTCGCTCTGCGTAACGGCGGTCAGGAAGTGTTGTGGGTGCAGGCCGATAAGCGCTAGAGGGCTGAATGCTTAACGGGAGACGAAAGACGCAAAGGCAGTTTTTCGGTTTATTGGTATACGACTGGGCTAAAGCGTAACCTCACCGGCCAGCCGTACAATTCAATTTTTTTAAGGTCGTCGCCCTTACGTGCGCGAGGGCCATGTTTTACGTCTTCCGTTCAGCAAATAGCTTAAGCGACGACCTCTGATTACGGTGTTTTTTTGTCATACGGCAATAACCGTCTTCCGTCTCCCGTCTCCCGTCCAGCATTACGCAGTTACCACAGTAGTTTCGACGTCAGACTACTTATTCCCCCCACAACCACGCGGCGCCGCGCACGCCGCTGCTATCACCGTATTTTGCAGGCAAGAGTTTAGTCACGCAGCGGTCGCTAAAAACGTAGTCGTTCCAATACAGTGGAACCGTTTCGTAGAGCTTTGCAATATTAGAGAGCCCGCCGCCCAGCACTATTGCTGCGGGGTCGACGATATTGATCACTACCGAGAGTGCTGAGGCGAGTTGTCGGCAGTAAACATCTAACACCGTATTGGCGAGCGCCTCGCCCGCGTCGGCACGTTTTACAATTTCCGGCACGAGCATGGCTTCGCCGCCTGCATTGCTGTAACTACGCGCCAAGCCCGCGCCGCAGAGATAGGTTTCAACGCAATCGACACTACCGCAGTAACACGGCCGGCCCTCCCTGTAATTTGGCATTGGGGTATGCCCCCACTCCCCAGCTATACCATTAGCGCCACTCAGCACCTGCTTATTAAACACAAGGCCACCACCGGTGCCTGTGCCAAGGATAACGCCAAATACCGAACTGTAGGCTGCGCCAGCGCCATCTACGGCCTCAGACAGGGCGAAGCAATTCGCGTCATTACTAAAACGTACGATGCGCCGCAGACGAATACTAAGATCCTCGCGCAGCGATTCGCCGTTAATGCATTGGGTATTACTATTCTTCATGCGGCCGTTCACCGCTGACTCAGCGCCCGGGCCGCCAAGCCCAACACTGGCACGGCCACCGGCGCTCGTTTCTAAGCGTGCGACTAGCTCTGCGATAGCGTCGAGAATGGCTGAATAATTTTGCGGTGTAGGGACCCGCTCCTTGGCTAACACAATACCCTTAGAAGACAGCACAACACCTTCGATTTTGGTGCCGCCAAGATCAATACCCATTCTCATTGTCAGCCCCTTTATTAACTACAACTACGCGGATAACTATAGCAGCTGCAATACCGCCACCACGCAAATCCAGCACAACAGGCTGCGCGACAATAAATGTTGCACCGCTAATAATTCATCCGCCGCAGATTTAACAAATAGCTCACCATCAATCTGTCCCTCGGGCACAAAGGTCGGCAGCGCTTGCATACCAATATCGTCTAGCACTTCGGCACTGGGTTGCTCACTGCGCAGCTGCTGGCGCCAAGCGCTAATACCGGTATCGAAATTGGCGACAATGGCGAAGGCTAAGCCCAATAAGCGCACCGGCAGCCACTCTAGATAAAACAGGGCATTCGCGGCGCGGTCGCGATCTTGTTGGGGCTGACGCTCACTGCCCGCCAACATAAACAACAGGCGATACGCCAGTGCTCCAGCGGGGCCGAGCAAAACAAACCAAAATACCACTGCAAACCAGCGTTCAAAACCCTGATAGAACACCGCTTTACGAATGCTGACATGCAATTGTGAGGCGTTGTCGATGCCACTCTCGCAAAGCTCAGTGCTAAATCCGCGGCCGTGCTGAAAGGCGCCCTCCAGATCACCGCGCTGCCAACTGTTTAAATAGAGCTTTAGTAATATCTGAAAATCACCGCGACCCAAGCTGTACAACAAAATAATCACGCTAAGTAAAAACGCCGGCAAACCAAACAGCAGAGGGCTAAGCAACCAGAGTATTACAAATATCGCGATGACGGGCAGCGCAAACAACACCAACAAGCGCGCCGCGCTGGCGGGTATTTTAGCGGTCAATAATTGCAGACGCTCAAACCAAGCGTCTTGCTGTACAACGCCGCCGCTCCCCCAAAACTGCACCGCCGCCCAAGCAATTAAAATTGCAAAAAATTCCATGGTTTATTCCAATGCGTTTTTATAATAAGTCCAATCGAAGGCTGCACCGGGGTCGGTTTTCCGTCCTGGCGCGATGTCATTATGCCCAACTATGCGCTCAGGTGTTATCGCCGGATATACGCGGCACAGCGTTTGGCTAATGGTAATAAGCTCACAGTACTGTTCATAGGTGTAAGGAATATCGTCACAGCCCTCTAGCTCAATACCAATACTAAAATCGTTACAATTTTCACGCCCAGCAAACTGGGAGACCCCAGCGTGCCAAGCGCGATCGGCAAAGGACACAAACTGGCTAACCTCGCCCTGGCGATTGATAAACAAATGCGAGGAAACCTTTAGGTCTCGCAAATCCAAAAAACTCGGATCAGCCCCGCAATCTAAACAATTAGTAAACAACTCACGAACTTGACTGCCCCCAAACTGCCCGGCGGGCAAGCTAATATTGTGAATAACCAACAAACTGATATCGCCATCGGGCGGCCGGTCATTGAAATTGGGCGAGGGATGCTTGGCGGCAGGACTAAGCCAACCGGCACTATTTATGATGTACATGCCACTACCGCGCTCTTAACTGAAAGGTGCCACTGTAAAGCAACACAGCAAAAGCACTTTGCAGCTGGTGATTGCAAAGTGCTTGGCCAAGATTACACGGAATATAGTGGGACTGTAAAACGTGGACTTAGAGTGGTTTGTCTTTCATATCGCGTAAATTGCTAATGACCGACTCAAGGGCACGGTCGAATAACCGGTCGTCCTCGATCAAAAGTACCGATTTCTTGCGCAGCGCCAGCTCAAGCTCATCGCGATTAAATTCTGCGACTTTAATCCCCGAGCGGTTAACAAATATATAACGGCCAATGCCATTGATCACTGCCGCTAGGCGGCAGCGCAACATTTTGCCGTCGTCCTGCTGAAAATCGACCCAGTTACCCACCCGTAAAGACTGCAGACGAGAAACCGATTCCGCTTCGCTCGCCTCGACTTCAGCGGCACTTTCTGAGGTAGCCTCATCGCTTTTTGATACTGTGATTGAGGCATCGGGTGATGCTGACTCCAGTTCATCACTGCCATCGCCAAGGCTTTGGGCCAGCGCGGCGTCAAGGTCGGCAATATCTGGCTCTGCAGGGCTGGCAGGCGCAGATGCCGGTGCGGTGTCTTTACGGCTTAACTTGGCAAGGTGTAAACGCTCTAGTTGCTCAAACCACTGAGCGGTCTCAAAGGTATTCAAAGACACGCGATTGAAACCCAAGCGCAGGGTTTCAATTAATACCGGTAGCGCCGAGATTAATTCGTTGCGATGCCCGCTGTCACTCGAAGGCAAAACACTCCACAGTAAGCGGTCAATTAAGCCGGTATCTTCCACAAAGCGCTCGCTGCCTTTGCCATACTGCACATAACTAAGAAATAGCACTTTGCTCCAACCTAGCTGCAAAATTTTTGTCAGCACGGGCGGGCAATCGACCCCAGCCAAGCGAGATTCGAGCACGCCAGCGATATACATGCGCGCGGCTTCTGCTGAAGCACGACCATCTTCGGTATCTACAGTGCGACGCGCGACCAGCTCGGCGCGGCGCTTAGCTTTTTCATTAAAGGTAATAAACTCTTCGTAGGCATCGACAAACACTTGGGTATCAACACCAAAATCACGCAATACCCGCATCACTACTTTTTCAATTTCGCGGTACAAGGGATCTTTGTCGACGCCGGCAACCGGCGACCAACCAATGCCCGCACTCACTAGAGCACTGAGTAACTTGCGCGCTGGATGCTCTTCGTGGGCGAAAAAGCCCTTGTCGAGCATCGCCATTTTTAAGACCGGAATTTGCAGCCTAGCGATCAATCCCTTTAAGGGCTCGGCTAAACCATCACCGTCTAAAATATATTGGAACAAAGCACCAACAAAGTTAATGGTGTCTTGATCGCGCTCGTAACTGAGCGCCGAAGCATCGGTGCTGGCAACGCGCATCACCTGCGACAAGCGCGCAATCAGCTTTTGTGCAATCGCGGTAAAATCGACACTGGCTTCGCCGTTCAGGGAAATTTGCACGTTAAACTGGGCAAACTGCTCGTTCTGCATATCTTGCAAAGCAACCATAAACGAGGGCTTAGACACCGCAGCTTTTGCGCTGCCGGCTGCCGACTCTTTACTGCCACCCAACATCGAGTCGAAGGCGTCAAACAACTGCGTAACCAGCTCGGCTGACTGAGAGCTTTGCTCAGCGGACTCATCACTTGCAGACGCCGCGCCGTCTTTCGCGCCAAACTCGTCTTTAGATGCCGACTGGGTATTTTTCGCCAACACGTCGACGGGAAGCCCCTGAGCTTGCAGCACTGGGGTGAGCGCCTTATAGAAATCACCAAAGGCACTGATAATCTGGGTATCAAAGAGCTTGAATAAAACCAACCTAGCCTTGATATCGATATCTAAACTCTGACAAGCAACACCCAGCGCCGCGGCTATTTTAGCGGGCCCCATCGGCAATTCTTTTGCGGCAACCACAGGGCCATTACTGGCCTGCTGCCATCCTGTGCACAGCACCCATATTTCCTGCAAAAATCGGCGTTCGGCCTTTTTCGCCATGCCTTCCAGCGCCACCAGCTCTTCCAGCGCTTCAGACTCAAGCAGGCGAAGCTTGGCCTTGCCGCTCTCTAGCGAGTTGGCCTTGTGGCTGCTACTGTGAAAATGAAACCCTTGGGTAAAAGACTCGGTAAAACCAACTTCAATGGCCTGCCTATTTACCCGAATTTCGCGCATCGCGTCAAAATACAGGTGTTGCTCACGGGCGTTACTCGCCTCGTCAGCCAATTCAAACAAGGCATCGTCAACATCGTCCAGCAAACCGCAAAGACGATCATTTAAAAACAAAACACACTTATCACGAATCGCGGCGAGTGGCGCGGACAGGGCAGCATCAGTCGACGTCGGCTCGCGCCGCGACTGTAAATCTACTACCTTGGGTGACTGATCAACCATAATGCTTTCGCCAAAATTTTAAAGTAAACGCAGGAAATATAAAGCGTAAGCCACTGAACTGTCGAGCAAAAGCACAACAATGACTCAATATTCACGTGAATGACATAGTTATACGGCAATTCCACCCCAAGCAACCACTGTTACAACTACTTACTAGTCTTCTGTAAACATCATGAAAATAGGCAGGCCAAGGCATGTGCTGGTAGAATAGCCGCGCTCCGAATTATCTTGCCAATAACCCCGGAAATTCAACATGCAGTTCACAGCCCAATTACAGCGCGACATCACGGAAACCGTGGCCTTCGCCCTTAAAGAAGACATCGGTAGTGGCGACATCACCGCCCAACTTATCCCCGTGTCGCAGACCGCCAAAGCCCGCATCATTACCCGCGAAAACGCGGTGATTTGCGGCACCGAATGGGTGAACGAGGTCTTTCGCCAAATTGATAACTCCGTCACAGTTCAATGGCACGTCGCCGACGGCGACCTCGTCAAGCCAGACCAACTGCTGTTCGAACTAACAGGCTCGGCCCGCTCACTGCTCACCGGCGAGCGCACCGCCCTCAACTTCTTACAATTACTCTCTGGCACCGCGACCATCTGTAAAAGCTACGCCGATATTGTCGCCCACACCCAAGTGCGCCTGCTCGACACCCGCAAAACCATCCCCGGCCTGCGCACCGCGCAAAAATACGCTGTTACCTGCGGCGGCTGCCACAACCACCGTATTGGCCTATACGACGCATTTCTTATAAAAGAAAACCACATCGCCGCCTGTGGGGGCATACCCGCAGCTATCAGTGCAGCACGAGAAATCGCGCCGGGCAAACAAGTCGAAGTAGAAGTAGAGAACTTAACCGAGCTAGAAATCGCCCTAGCAGGCCAAGCCGACATCATCATGCTCGACAATTTCAGTTTAGCCGATATGAAAACCGGCGTTGAATTGACTGCCGGAAGAGCCAAGCTAGAAGCATCTGGGAATGTCGATGCCTCCACCTTGGCGGGGATTGCTGAGACTGGTGTGGATTATATTTCGATAGGCGCGTTGACCAAGCACGCTCAGGCGGTGGATTTGTCGATGCGGTTTAATCCATAAATACTTTTTTATTGTGGTAGCGGATAAGGCTAAATGCCTTGTCCATCAAATCAGGATCGGCGGGTTGCGCGCTAAGCACCGCCCCATTTTTTTGCAGCAGATTACCTGTCACTTTTTGGCAGCGCTGCAGCTTATTAATGTCGGGCAATAACTCACCGTACTCTATTGCCACGCAATCTTGCTGAATCCCTGCACAGCCGGCACCTTCAACATAGCAGATGGTGTCGTTTTTCCGCACCACAATATCGCCCTGCTTCATCATAATAGCCCAAGGATTTTCGACCGTTTCAAATAAATTTTTACCCACAAAAAAATCGTCGTAATCTTTTACTCCCAACATATTCAGCACTGTTTCGGGCAGGTCTATTTGACTAGCGGTATCCGTCAACTCCACTGGCTCTTTAATATCTGGATGGTAGATCAATAAAGGCACCCGAAAAAACTCTTCATTTTTTTGTAGTAATGACTTATTTTCCTCATCGTCAAAAACCCAAACACCATGATCTGCAGTAATCACAACTATCGTATTATCGTAGAGCTTAGATTTTTTAAACGCCGTCCAAAACTTACCTAAAGCGTAGTCCTCATAGAAAACGGCATTTTTATAATTTCCATACACTTCCGATGCATTTTTGGGGTTAGCGTGTTCTGCTACTGGCACAGATATACCCCAATCCCAAGCATAGGGATAATGACTACTAACCGTCATGAAATGTGCAAAGAATGGTTTATCTCCTTTTGAAAGCAAAGTATCGAGCATAAACTGATACATATACTCATCTGAAATTCCCCAGCCGATTTTCGGCAGACGCCCACCCATGCCCCCGTCTTCAGGAAAATACATATTTTGAAAGCCTACAACAGGCAGGAACTCATTACGGCTATTGAACGATGCCGTATTCCCATGGAAATACGATGTATCGTAACCACGCTCAGCAAGAATTTTGGGTAGACAATGTAAGTTTTTTATCGCATCACTAGACTTAGAAATTGGCGGCGTAGCATTATGATCAAAAATACCACACCAACTGGCAACTTCACCTTTTATTGTGTAATTGCTATTAGCGTAGAAGTTTTTTGATACGATTAAGGTTTTAGCAAGTGCATCAATATTCGGTGTTAATTTATCGCCATTTCCGTATTCACCGACTAATGAAGCCCTTGTAGACTCAAGGACAATGTAAATAACGTTATACGCTTGCTGCTTAAATAAAACTGCCCCTCTATCTTTCACTGGCAAATTTAAACTAGTGAACATATCGGACGCTAAAACCTCTTCACTCTCTATCCCCGAATTTGCATAATCGGAAACAAAGAATGCATGCAAAGGGTGAACATAAGATGGCTTCAGTATTGAGATATTAAGTTTGGCATACGATTCAAGCGTAAAGTTGGCCACAAAATTAAGCACCATCGCGACCAACAACAGTACTAATCCAGTAACAAAGGCGGGTGCTCCACGTCTTGCTGGCTTACGATAAAAGAAAATTGATAGCGCAACAAAAAAACAATTGAAAATAAAGAGATAGATGCTTTCACATTTATATTGAAAGCTTTCTAACGACTTTAGAGCAGCAACAATATCGCCACCAAGACCGAGTGATTCGTAATTATAAAAAGACTGGAAATACTGGAAATACCACCAATTACTAACACAAATTAAAAAAGAAAAGCACGTAAAGCCGATCAAATACAATGCAAAGGTGACTCGTCCAAATGGAATTAGCAGATACGCCATAGCAAGACCTAACGTAAACACCATGCAATCACTAAGCAATCCTAATGGGTTCGGATTAAGAAAACCAAAATAAGAAAAAAATGAAGTGCCAATCAGTGATAACAACAATGCTATTCGAAATATCAAGCGAACATTACACCTTTAAAAAATTGCCGAAAAAAAGGGAGCCTAAGCTCCCTTTTCCGAAATAATAGCTATTTCACTTACCAATTAAGCAACATAATTAGCCTCGGCATGAACCAGGCAGGTACTGTTTAGGGATAGTAGTAGCTGGAGTTGCCGTAGAATCGCCACAAACCCACTGAAAAACAGCATCACCTTTATCATCAGCCCAAGTCATCGCAGCCTTACTGCTATCTGCTGGGTACAGTGTAAGAACATCAGCAGAACCAGCTGTTAATTCAGCAATACCCTGTGAAGTTACAACAATAGCGCCATCAGCGGTAGTTTTGACACTTTTAACGTACTTAGATGAACCACCTGCAGCGCTAGACTCACAACCCCAACCATTAGCCGCGGGAGTTGCTTCACCAGATTGATAGTACTCAGTTATAGCCGTACGGCAGGTAGATGCTGCTAATACGATTTCTGATGCTTTAGCACGCACGGTGTAATCCTGATAAGCAGGAAGTGCAACCGCAGCCAAAATACCGATAATCGCGATTACGATCATCAGTTCGATCAATGTAAAACCTTGTTGAACTTTTTTCATTGTTTTCTCCAAGCGAACAAAATTTAAATTGTTTGACGATTGAGAATTTACCAATCAGATCTAACTGAGCATTTACCATGCCAGTATCTTCAGCCCTGAAACCCTTGCGCTCATCGCAACGAATGCAATTTCCAACAGAAAACTAGCTATTTACCGGCACTAACTGACACTTTTCGTCAGTTCTGCCACTAAAAACCGCCGCACCCAAGCAAATGGCAAAGCACAGCGCCATGTAAAAACTGGCCTTACCATGATAGAAGGTACCATCGGTTAAACCATGAACGGCGAGCGCCACAACAATAGTAGCCGCGCCTAATATCTCAGCATTAATTGACGAAGCCGACACTCTAAGGCGGGCAAAAGCCTGCCGAAGACCATATAAAAATAATGACAGAAACAGCGTTGCTCCCAGTGCCCCCCACTCAACCAAAAACTGAACTATTGCATTATGCGGCATGGCGGTATTTCGCCACTTACCAGGAATAAACAAATAACTCTGCGAGCCCAGTCCCAAAAACCAATCATCGCGAATAGCCGCGAGCGAATACAGCCAGATGCTTAGCCGACCAGACGACAGCCTATTAGCATTTTCTGCTGCAACCGAGCGGCCAATCGAATTTGAAACGCCATTCCAGCTAAAAGCCGCCGCAAAATGCGCCGCAATCAAGGCACAAACCACCACACCCAGTGTTATGACGAGTAATCGCCGATCAATTATGAGCTTTTGCCTTACCCAAACAAACACAACACCTAGAGCGACGAGCGCCGACAGCATCGAGCCTCTGCCACCCAACCAGAACAGGCAAGCAGCGACCAAAAACAAGGCTGCACCAATGAAAACTCGTTGCCGAGGCAAGGGTTCACTTAGCAGTAAAAAAACTCCTGCCAACACGGCTACGAGCATATTGTAACCTGCATGACGCGCATGCCCCACAAAGGGGAAACGACTAAACCACGCACTTGATGTATGGATACCTACCTCAGGGCTAAAATGCCAAACTGAGATAGCCTGCATTACAACAAATGCATTGCTTAGCAGAAGAACATAAAACACCAAACGTAGCGGCGGCTGATATAGCCGCAAATAGACGAGCAAGCTCAAAAAGAAGAAAATATGGAGTATAGTTTCGTAGTATCGCGCCCGGCCGGTACTTAAATACGCTAAGTTATAAGGAGACAACAGCAACGACAAGGTAATACTAAATAGCCATGCGCCTAACAACACACTCACAATAGGCCGAGATTTTATTAATGTTACAAAGGGCTTTACACCCACACCAACGACACAAGCGAGCACAAACACCAGTTCATGCAACATCACGATATGAGAATTACCCAAGTCCCATATCCCAGTTGTAACTGAAATACTGAATAACAATGCAAGCAATAGCAAATACAACACTGACCCGGGTCGCGTGGTATCAAATCCAAATACCGTCCGAGATGACTCTACAAGCATACGATTAACCTTCAATGAGATGAAATTCTTTTCTACAAACAACAACGCAAGCCATTGAAAATGGCGATTTATAACATGTTCGTAAACGTTTGCTAGGAACGCCTAAGCAAGTTAGGCGCCAGATAACGACATACTTCTTCTTCTTACCAATTAAGGCTACACTGTTTAGCCTATTAGGATCGAGAAACTAAGCTATAATCGATGCATAACACTTTGATTTGTAGCAACTCTCTAAACAAACCCGACACAGGCGACACATGAACAGCTCTGTAATCCCACTAAACGGCTTAGCGCGGCGATTAGTTTACGACGAGATCCTTGACGAGGAGGCCGTTCGCAAAGCGATAGACGGAGCTCAAAAGGCTAAAAAAAGCCTTGTCGCACATTTAGTAGACAAAAAATTGGCAGACGGTGTACGTATTGCCGAGATCGCGGCAGATGAATTTGGTATTCCTTTTCTCGATTTACGCTCTTACACCACCGAGCTTTCTCCTCAAAAAATCATAGACAACAAGCTAATCAAAGCCCATCGCACCCTTCCTTTATGGAAACGGGGCAAACGTTTGTTTATTGGCATGTCTGACCCAACGAACCTTCATGCCCTAGATCAAATAAAGTTTCATACCGGTCTAACAACTGAGCCGATAGTGGTTGAGGAATCAGCACTTAACGCAGCAATTGAAAAGTATCTTGCCGCCCAAGAAGAATCTCTCGCCGATAGCCTTGGCGATATGGACGATATAAGTCTTGAAAACCTCGATATTGAAGCGGTGGATGAAGATGGCGGCGGGGAAATTGAGCTAAAAGGCGCCGATGAAGCACCGGTTGTTAAATTCGTAAACAAAGTATTACTAGATGCCATTCGCGGCGGCGCTTCAGATATTCATTTTGAGCCCTACGAGAAAATCTACCGAGTTCGCTTTCGCACCGACGGTATACTACAAGAAGTTGCTCGACCACCGTCTAGCCTAGGCTACCGGCTTGCAGCGCGCTTAAAAGTTATGTCTCAAATGGACATATCTGAGCGGCGCGTACCCCAAGATGGCCGGATAAAGATGAAGCTATCTAAGACCCGCGCTATCGACTTTCGAGTAAACACACTACCTACCCTCTGGGGCGAAAAAGTGGTTTTGCGGATACTCGACCCATCGTCCGCACAAATGGGTATCGACGCCCTAGGTTACGAGCAGGTACAGAAAGACTTGTACATGAAGGCCCTTAATCAACCCCAAGGCATGATTTTGGTTACTGGCCCTACGGGTTCTGGTAAGACCGTTTCGCTGTACACCGGCCTTAATATTCTTAACACCCCAGAGCGAAATATTTCCACCGCAGAAGACCCCGTTGAAATCAACCTTGAAGGCATCAATCAAGTTCACGTTAACGCCAAGGTTGGCCTAGGCTTTCCCGAAGCGCTGCGATCCTTCTTGCGACAAGACCCTGACATCATCATGGTTGGTGAGATTCGTGACTTAGAGACCGCTGAAATCGCGATCAAAGCGGCGCAGACTGGTCACTTAGTGCTATCCACACTACACACCAATAGTGCGCCAGAGACCCTAACCCGACTCCTTAACATGGGTGTTCCAGCTTTTAACGTGGCCACCTCTGTAAGTCTTATTATTGCCCAGCGCCTTGCACGGCGCTTATGCAAGGAATGTGCGATTCCCGCTGATGACATTCCCAAGCAAACGCTACTAGACGAGGGCTTTTCTGAGGAACTGCTAAAAACCGCCAGAATCATGCACCCCGTAGGCTGCGACCACTGTAATAATGGCTACAAAGGCCGAGTGGGTATTTATGAAGTAATTCGCATCACGCCCGATATATCTCGTATTATTATGGAAAATGGCAACTCCCTTGCCATAGCCGCTCAGGCTCAATCAGAAGGCTTTAATAATTTACGCCAATCTGCGCTGATGAAGTGCGCCCAAGGTGTTACCAGCCTAGAAGAAGTCAACCGAGTTACCAAGGATTAACGATGGCAACTGCAGCAAAAAATGAGACGTTTGTCTGGCAAGGCGTAGACAAGCAGGGTCGCAAAACCCGAGGCGAGCTAAATGCGCCGTCTTCCGCTATTGTTAAAGCCCACCTACGCAAACAAGGCATCGCTGCAAAGAACGTCAAGAAAAAGCCAAAACCGCTATTTAGTAGCAACAAACCAATTAAGCCTGCCGATGTATCTATCTTCACACGACAAATGGCTACAATGCTTAAAGCCGGCGTGCCCTTGGTGCAAAGTTTTGACATTGTTGCCGAGGGTGTTGAAAACCCTACGATGCAAGATCTTGTTATTGAAATAAAGAACGACGTCTCTTCAGGCGGTGGCTTTGCAGTCGCCTGCGCCAAGCACCCAAAATACTTTGACGACCTTTTTTGCAGCCTAATAGCATCTGGGGAGTCATCAGGCACATTAGAAATCATGCTAGACAGGGTTGCGACATATAAGGAAAAGACTGAAGCACTTAAAGCTAAGATAAAGAAAGCACTTACTTACCCAATCGCGGTTTTAGTTGTAGCAGCTATTGTTACAACTATCTTGCTAATCAAGGTAGTACCTCAGTTCGCCGTAACATTTGAAAGCTTTGGCTCAGATTTACCCGCGTTCACCAAATTAGTCGTTAGTATGTCCGAATGGATGCAGGCAAATTGGTATATCGTCCTTGGGGGGGCAGTGGTTGCGGGATTCTCTTTTGGCAAAGCACGGGAAAAATCTCAAGCGTTTTCTGATTGGGTAGACAAAATGATGCTAAAAGCACCGGTTATTGGCGACATTGTCTTTAATTCCGTCATAGCAAGATTTTCAAGAACTCTCGCAACGACATTTGGCGCTGGGGTTCCCTTAGTCGACGCACTGAACTCTGTTTCTGGCGCTGCCGGCAACGCAGTCTACAGCAAAGCTATCCTCCAGATTCGTGACGACGTAACCACTGGCCAAACGCTTTATTCCTCGATCAAGTTCACTAATTTATTTCCTAGCATGCTCCTGCAAATGGTTTCTATTGGCGAGGAATCAGGCTCATTAGATGAGATGCTCGATAAAGTCGCCACTCATTATGAAGAAGCCGTCGATAACGCCGTTGACACATTAACAGCCTTACTCGAACCCTTAATAATGTCGGTACTTGGGGTACTCGTAGGTGGCTTAATGATCGCAATGTACCTGCCCATATTCATGCTTGGTTCGGCAATGTAGCATGTCGATCTCTGGCTACAACAAAGCTCAATCCCTGCGGGGATGTGCAAAGCCCCTTACAACGAGTAAGTAATATGAGTTTCTACGAAGCCGCCGCGAATTCTCCGCTGCTTCTCATCACTTTTTTTGGCATATTTGGCCTGCTTCTTGGCAGCTTTTTTAATGTAGTTATTTATCGCCTACCCAAGATGATGGAGGCTAGCTGGAAGCACGAGTGCCAGCTGTTACTCAGCGACGACGAAAATGCTGAAGAACTTGCGCCTCCCCAGTTTAATTTGGCGATTCCCAACTCCCATTGTCCGAGCTGTAATGCGCCCGTTAAAGCTTGGCAGAATATCCCCGTGTTAAGCTATGTATTGCTGCGAGGGCGCTGCGCATCGTGTAAAGCGTCGATCGGTATTCGCTACCCGATAGTTGAGTGCGTAACGGCGTTACTAACGATATTCCCGCTACTGATGTTTGGCTTTACGCCCTACGCCTTTGGGGCGATCTTATTTAGCTGGATTTTGCTGATTCTCACGGTAATCGATATTGATCACCAGCTCTTACCAGACCAACTTACCCTGCCACTGATTTGGTTGGGGCTGTTGTTCAATAGCGTTACCGGCAGCATTCCCCTGCACGACGCAGTATGGGGTGCGATGGCGGGTTACTTGTCACTGTGGTCAGTGTTTTGGCTGTTTAAATTATTAACCGGCAAGGAAGGCATGGGCTATGGCGACTTTAAATTGCTCGCGGCGCTCGGCGCTTGGCTGGGCTGGCAGTATTTACCGTTGATAATTTTACTATCGTCTGTAGTGGGAGCGGTATTTGGCGGCGCGGTGATGATGCTGCGACGCAGCGACAGCTCAACGCCAATGCCTTTTGGCCCTTACCTCGCTGGCGCCGGCTGGATCGCGTTATTCTGGGGTGAAGCACTAATAGATGGCTATCTCCATCTCGCCGGCATTCTTTAAACGCTAATATATAATTCAAATTATGAGCAGACTCGTTATAGGACTAACCGGCGGTATTGGCAGCGGCAAGACCGCTGCGTCTAATCGCTTTGCCAAACTCGGTATCGGTATTGTCGATGCCGATATTATCGCCCGCGAAGTGGTTGAGCCCGGCAGCACTGCACTACAAAAAATCGCTGCGCATTTTGGTGAATCGCACTTACTCGCCGACGGTCAGTTGAATCGGGCTGCACTTCGGCAAACCATTTTTGCCGACCCCACAGCCAAGCACTGGCTAGAGTCACTACTCCACCCCCTGATTGCCGCAGAAACCCAGCGTCAATTACAGAGCGTACAAAGTGCCTATGCGATGTATGTGTCGCCACTGCTCGTTGAAAGCCAGCAAAAAGGTATGTGCGAACGGCTGGTGGTAGTCGATGTGCCAGAGTCGGTGCAGCTGAGCAGGACAATTGCCAGAGACAATAACGAGCAAGCTCAAGTAGAGCGGATTATTGCCAGCCAAGTTGACCGCCAAAGTCGCTTAGCCGCCGCCAGCGATGTTATTGATAACACCCAGAGCTTGTCGCAGCTAGATAAACGGGTAAGTGAATTGCATCAACTGTTCTTAAAACTCGCGGCAGCGAAACCGTAAGCCCCGCCATTTATTGCTAGGATTATCGATTGCTATGAATCAAGACCAGAACAAAGCCGCAGCCCTCACCGTGCCCTGCCCACAATGCAAAACAGAACTAGTATGGGACACAAGCAATATTTTTCGGCCGTTTTGTTCCGAGTCCTGCAAAAATCACGATCTAATAGCATGGGCAAATGAAGAGCACAATATTCCCGGCGACTCACTACACGATGACGTTTTGAGTAGAGATTTAGAGCAGGATTTTTAAGCGAAAATCAGTACAATCATCAAATCAGATTTAAACCGTTTCGGCACACTGAATGGCCTCAACAATGGCGACATTGGCTGCTGGGAACACGTAGTCAGAAAGTGATTTCGGACTAACCCAGCGTAGCGGCTGACCTTCACGCCCAACTGCTTCACCACTAAATTTAGTGACTAACCAAACATCGAGAAACACGGTTTTATCGGAATAATCGTGATTGATTTCAATTAGTGAACGGCAGCTCGCCAACTCAATATAAATCCCGAGTTCTTCGTTTAATTCGCGTGCCAGCGCCTCGCAAACACCTTCGCCAGCATCGACTTTACCGCCAGGAAACTCCCATAAGCCGCCTTGGTGGGCCTCGTTAGCACGACGGGCAATAAGAATATCCCCCAGCGGATTACGGATCACCCCAACGGCAACATGGACCCGCTTATTAGCTGCGGTATTCGGCATTAATTTTGACGTAGTCGTAAGAGAAGTCAGTGGTCCATACAGTTTCTGCATGCTGACCACGATTCAGGTTGATACGAATGCGGATTTCAGCCTGTTTCATAATCGCTGCACCCGCCGCCTCAGTATACGACTCAGCGCGACCACCGTGTTCGGTAATCAGTACATCGTCAAGGTGAACGGTTAGCGCGGAGACGTCGAGGGAATCTACACCGGCACGGCCAATGGCAGCCAGAATACGCCCCCAGTTTGGATCACTGGCAAATAACGCGGTTTTCACCAGTGGTGATTCTGCCACCGCATAGGCAACTTTTAAGGCTTCGCTCACATCATTGGCGCCACTTACTTCTACGGCAACAAACTTGGTAGCACCTTCGCCGTCGCGCACAATGGCGTGGGCCAATTCCAGAAACACTTCGTTGAATATTTGCTGAAGCTTATCAAAGACAGGACCGCTGGCTTCGCTTAGCTGCTCGCCACCGGCGCGACCAGTTGCAACCAGCACGCAGGCATCATTTGTTGAGGTGTCGCCGTCGATGGAGATGCGATTAAACGATGCATCCGCAGACTGATCCAACATTGCTTGTAGAACATTTGGCGCAATATTGGCGTCGGTGGCCACATAGCCAAGCATGGTCGCCATATTGGGCTTAATCATGCCCGCACCCTTAGAGATGCCGGTGACGGTAATGGTGCGGCCAGCAATATCGATTTGGCGAGACGTCGCTTTGGGGCGAGTATCGGTAGTCATAATACCGTTAGCGGCAGCTTCCCAGCTGTCGGCAGCAAGTGCAGTAACAGCAGCTGGCATGGCCGCAACCAGTTTATCTACCGGCAATTTTTCGCCGATAACGCCGGTGGAAAATGGCAGCACGGCCGAGGGCGCTACGCCAACCAAATCAGCCAGCGCCGCGCAGGAGTTACGGGCGTTAAGCATGCCAGCTTGACCAGTGCCGGCATTGGCATTGCCAGTATTGATCAGCAAATAACGCGGCGACGTACTGGCCAAATGTTCTTTGGCCACGGTAACCGGTGCAGCGCAAAACGCGTTGAGGGTAAACACCCCTGCAACCGAAGCACCTTCGCACAACTCAAAGACCACGGTGTCGATGCGGCCAATTTTTTTAATCCCCGCACTTGCCACCCCAATCCGCACACCATCTACAGTGTGAAGAACTGGTAACTTACCAGAACCTACCGCCATGCTTTTGCCTACCTCAGTCTAATTTGCCGTGACATTGTTTGTATTTTTTACCGGAACCACAGGGGCAAACTTCATTGCGACCGACTTTACGAGTGTCACGCACAAAGGTCTCAGGGGTATTGCTGCTATTCGCATTGGCCGCGACAGCTACATCGTCTTCGCCAGCCTCTTCCTCTAACGACAGGCCGCTGGATTCAGCATGCTGAAATTCCATTGCCCGCTGCGCCTGCTCTTCGCGACGCTGACGCGCCAGCTCTTCGGCACTCTCGTTTTGCTGGAGACGCAGATGCGAGAGGAATCGAATCACTTCGAGTTTTAAGCTGTCGAGCATTTCTTGGAAGAGTTCAAAAGCTTCGCGCTTATACTCTTGCTTCGGGTTTTTCTGGGCAAAGGCGCGCAGATGAATACCGTGACGCAGGTGGTCCATGGTCGCCAAATGCTCTTTCCACAAAGTGTCGAGCACTTGCAGCATAATATGGCGCTCGATTTTGCGCATATCAAGACCAACCTGCGCACACTTGGCCTCGTAGGCCTCGCTGATTGCCTGGTTGATCTTCTCTGTCAACACGTCTTCATTCACTGAGCGATCTTCGTCCAGCCAGGTTTGCAGGGGCAACTCTACTTCAAAATCAGTGTGCAGACGGCGCTCAAGTCCAGGTACGTCCCACTGCTCTTCCAAGCTTTGCGGCGGAATATATTCCCGCACCACATCGCCAACCACATCTTGGCGAATAGCGGCGAGCATGTCGCTGATATCCTCAGCTTCCATCAATTCATTGCGCTGCTGGTAAATAATTTGGCGCTGGTCATTGGCCACGTCATCGTATTCCAGCAACTGCTTACGCATATCGAAGTTGCGGCCTTCGACTTTGCGCTGGGCTTTTTCAATGGCGTTTGACACCATGCGGTGTTCAATCGCCTCGCCTTTTTCAAGACCCAGCGCCTGCATAATGCCGCGCACTCGGTCTGAGGCGAAAATCCGCATCAGGCTGTCTTCTAAAGACAGATAGAATCGCGATGCCCCAGGATCACCCTGACGGCCGGCTCGACCACGCAATTGATTGTCGATACGGCGCGACTCGTGGCGCTCGGTACCAACAATATGCAAACCACCGGCCTGCATTACTTTCTCGTGGCGTAATTTCCACGCCTCGCGCAGCTCGCTTATGAGTTCTTCAGAGGGGTTTTCGTGATGCGCTATTTCAACATCCACATTGCCACCCAATACGATGTCGGTACCACGACCGGCCATATTGGTTGCAATTGTTACCACACCAGGGCGACCCGCTTGGGCAATAATTTCAGCTTCTTGCTCGTGATATTTGGCGTTGAGTACTTTGTGAGGAATGCCCGCTTTTTGGAAGCGCGAAGACATTTCTTCAGACGTTTCAATTGACGCAGTACCGACCAGTATCGGCGCGCCGCTTTCCATAATAGCTTTTACGTCTTCGACGATGGCGTCGTATTTTTCTTCTTTGGTCAGATACACCAGATCATTGGCATCGCGACGCGCGCTAGGCTTGTTGGTAGGAATAACGACCACATCCAAACCGTAGATTTGCCTAAATTCAAAGGCTTCGGTATCTGCGGTACCGGTCATACCGGCCAATTTATTGAACTGACGGAAATAGTTCTGGAAGGTGGTCGATGCCAAGGTCTGGCTTTCGGCCTGAACTGTTACGCCTTCTTTAGCTTCAATGGCTTGGTGCAAGCCCTCGGATAAGCGACGACCCGCCATGGTCCGGCCGGTGTGTTCGTCAATCAATACTACTTGATCATTCTGAACAATGTATTCAACATTGTTATGAAAGAGTACGTGGGCGCGCAGCGCGGAATTCACATGGTGCAGCAAATTCAAATTACCGGCCGAATACAGGCTATCGCCCTCGGTCAGCAGGCCAGCCTCAATCAGCATATCTTCTACTTGCTGATGACCGTACTCAGTCAGTTCAACCTGACGCATTTTCTCATCAACAGTGTAGTGACCCTGTTCTGCGACGGCTTGCCCCTCATCATCACTTTCAACGAGCTGGCCAGCTTCGTCCACTTCGGCTTTTTTGAGCGAGGGAATGAATAAATTAATTTGCTTATAGAGCTTAGAGCTGTCTTCCGCTGGCCCTGAAATAACCAACGGCGTACGCGCCTCATCGATCAGGATGGAATCCACCTCATCGATAATCGCAAAGTTCAAGGAACGCTGGTAGCGATCTTCAATGGCGAAGGCCATATTGTCGCGCAGATAATCAAAACCAAATTCGTTATTGGTACCGTAGGTAATGTCGGCCAGATAAGCAGCACGCTTTTCTTCAGAATCTTGACCCGAGCGAATAACGCCAACACTAAGACCCAAGAATTCGTACAGGGGTCGCATCCAGTTGGCATCTCGCGAGGCGAGGTAGTCGTTAACGGTAACCACGAACACGCCTTTACCTTCCAGCGCATTGAGATACACAGCCAGAGTTGCCACCAAGGTTTTACCCTCACCGGTGCGCATCTCGGCAATAGTGCCTTCGTGCAAGCTGATACCGCCGATGAGCTGCACGTCAAAGTGACGCATTCCCATGACGCGGCGACTCGCTTCGCGACATACCGCAAATGCTTCGGGCAGCAGCTGATCCAAGGTTTCGCCAGCGGCGAGGCGCTCGCGAAACTCTAGCGTTTTGGCGCTGAGGGCGGCGGCGTCGAGCGCCGTCATCGCCTCTTCCAAAGCGTTGATCTTGGTCGCCACTTTGCGCATGCGCTTTAATTCGCGGTCATTTTTACTGCCAAAAACTTTTTTAACTACTGCTCTAATCATGATGAATTCGTTACTGTTCCCGGGAGCAAAAGTCCCTAATCAATGAAGGCTCTAAAGCCGCACCAAGCTACATTGTCCGAATGAAATTCTGATGACGACGCGATGACCACTGCTGAGAATGATCCCGAAAATGCCGCGAGTTTAGCTGCTGGTAAGACGTGAGCAATACCGTAACACCGAGGCGCAATATCGCATAGATAGGGGGATATTACCATGCTTAGACGAATCTCCGCCAAGCATGGTAGATAGCGGTAATCAGAGCGCAGCTACCGCGGCGGCGTAATTTATTGGCGCGTCGGCGGGATCGTCAAACGTTACCCATTCCCACGCGTCAGTGTCTTTAATTAAGGTCCGCAACGACGCATTATTTAGGCCGTGGCCCGACTTAAAGGCTTTAAACTCACCGATCAAACTGGTGCCCAGCAAATACAAATCGCCAATGGCATCCAATACCTTGTGTTTCACAAACTCGTCTTCATAACGCAGACCTTCCTCGTTAAGAATACGGTACTCATCAACCACAATCGCATTGTCGACACTGCCGCCCTGCGCCAAGCCTTTAGAACGCAGGTATTCAATTTCGTGCATGAAACCAAAGGTTCGTGCCCGACTCACCTCTTTTACAAACGACGTACTGGAAAAATCCAACTCGGCATGGCCAACCCGGTCTTTAAAGACCGGGTGGTCAAAATCGATAGTAAAAGACACTTTAAAGCCGTCAAAAGGGAGGAAACTCGCGACTTTATCACCATCTTTTACCGTCACCGGACGCTTTATACGAATGAACTTTTTCGGCGCATTTTGCTCTTCAATCCCGGCAGACTGAATAAGAAAAACAAATGGACCGGCGCTGCCATCCATAATCGGCACTTCCGATGAGCTGACTTCAACATAGGCATTATCGATACCCAAGCCTGCCATCGCCGACAGTAAATGTTCGACCGTTGATACCCGTACATCACCATTCATTAAAGTGGTCGACAAAGTGGTATCACCCACATTCTCCGCGCGAGCGTGGATTTCAACAACAGGATTCAAATCGGTGCGCCGGAAAATCACACCGGTATCCGCTGGCGCTGGTTTCAGCGTCAGGTAGACCTTATCACCCGTATGCAAACCAATGCCCGTAGCACGGATGGTATTGCGCAAGGTACGTTGCTTAATCATGTTCACACTCACTCTATGGGCCGGACGGCTACATTCACGGGGACGTACTTGTCTTGGTGTCAGCAGACTACTGACACCCCGCCCTCGCGCTGTACCGGCTACAGCTAATTAATCGGCTTGGCGCCGCAGAAACGCTGGAATATCCAAATATTCCATGTCTTTGTCTGCCATTGGCGCCGGAGCCACTTCTCGCGCAACCGCAGCTTGCTGGTTATTGCGCATAACAGTTGGCCGATCGAGCTTGCGGTAATCATTGGAACGCGGCTCAACTGGCCGAGTTTCAACTACTTTCAGTGGTATATCAGCGCCAATGCCATCAAGACCAGTAGCAACCACTGTTACCCGCAATTCATCGACCATATCGGGATCGATTACCGTTCCGACAACAACCGTGGCGTTCTCAGAAGCGAACTCCTCGATAGTATCCCCGACATCGTTGAACTCGCCTAGGGACAGATCCAGACCTGCGGTAATATTAACCAAAATCCCGCGCGCCCCTTGCAAATTCACATCCTCGAGAAGAGGGCTGCGAATGGCGGCCTCTGCAGCCTCACGAGCGCGATTTTCGCCGGTGGCCACACCACTGCCCATCATCGCCATACCCATCTCTGACATCACCGTACGCACGTCGGCGAAATCGACGTTGATCATGCCCGGACGAATAATCAGATCGGCAATACCCTGCACTGCACCTAACAATACATCGTTAGCTGCTTTAAAGGCATCGAGTAAACTGGTGTTTTTACCCAAGACAGGTAGCAACTTTTCATTGGGAATGGTGATCAGCGAGTCAACGTGTTGACGCAACTCTTTCATACCCTCTAAAGCAACGGCCATGCGCTTTTTGCCCTCAAAGGGGAAAGGCTTGGTGACTACCGCTACGGTCAGGATACCCAGCTCTTTAGCAACCTGCGCCACAACTGGCGCGGCGCCCGTACCAGTGCCGCCGCCCATACCTGCGGTGATAAACACCATATCGGCGCCCTGCAATGCTTCGGCGATGCGGTCACGATCTTCCATCGCCGACTGGCGACCGATTTCTGGGTTTGCGCCTGCGCCCAAACCCTTCGTGATGGTGGTGCCCAGCTGTAATACCGTCTTAGAGGCGACATTGGTCAGCGCCTGGGCGTCAGTATTGGCGCAGATGAAATCGACACCATCAACATTACAGGCGATCATGTGCTTAACAGCGTTACCGCCACCACCACCGACACCCACCACTTTAATTACTGCGTTCTGTGGAACGTTATCTACTAGTTCAAACATTGGTTTTCTCCCTTTTGCATATTTGACCGTGCTGCCGGCACGGCCGCCTTACACCTTAAAAATTATTTTGAACCCACTGTTTCAAGCTCGCTAAGAAACCGTTGCGCTTAACTCGTCCACGGCCGCCGTGCTCGGCCTGATGCTTAATGCCGTAATGCAGCAAGCCCACGCCGGTTGAATAAATTGGATTGCGCACGATGTCAGTTAAACCCCGCGCATCCTGCGGTACGCCAATACGAACGGGCATATGGAAAATCTCTTCGGCCAACTCAACCACACCCTCCATTTTTGAGGTGCCGCCGGTCAGCACGATGCCCGCCGCGCACAAATCTTCGTAGCCACTGCGACGCAGTTCGGCTTGAATCAAGGTGAACAACTCGTCGTAGCGGGGCTCAACCACTTCGGCCAGCGCCTGGCGAGACAATTCCCGCGGGGCGCGCTCGCCAACACTGGGTACCTTAATCATTTCACCTTCACCCGCGAGCTGAGTCAGCGCACAGGCGTATTTAATTTTGATCTCTTCCGCGTACTGGGTTGGCGTGCGCAGCGCCATGGCGATGTCATTGGTAACCTGATCGCCAGCGATTGGAATAACACCGGTATGACGAATCGCGCCATCGGTAAAGATCGCGATATCAGTGGTGCCACCGCCGATATCCACCATGCACACACCCAGCTCTTTTTCGTCATCAGTCAATACAGCGTAGCTTGAGGCCAGCTGCTCCAGA
The DNA here is from genome assembly GCF_040892635.1 of Zhongshania guokunii. Lineage (NCBI taxonomy): Bacteria > Pseudomonadati > Pseudomonadota > Gammaproteobacteria > Cellvibrionales > Spongiibacteraceae > Zhongshania > Zhongshania guokunii. Next base: position 117,900 of record NZ_JBFRYA010000004.1, read on the forward strand.
ATGACGTCTTCAACTTCTAGGCCGCAGCGACGTATGCACTTCTCGATGTTCTGCACCGCATTAACTGCGCAGGTCACTAAATGCACTTTGGCTTCTAGGCGAACCCCAGACATACCCAGCGGCTCTTTAATGCCCTCTTGCTCATCGATCACAAATTCTTGCGGCAGGATGTGCAGCACTTTTTGATCAGCAGGTATCGCCACCGCTTGAGCGGCGTCGATAACCCGATCTAAATCAAGCTGAAATACTTCGCGGTCGCGAATCGCGACAATACCGTGGGAGTTGAGGCTGCGAATGTGATTGCCCGCAATACCTACATACACGCTGTGGATCTCGCAACCGGCCATCAATTCAGCTTCTTCTATCGCGCGCTGAATTGAGTGCACCGTCGACTCAATATTGACCACCACCCCTTTCTTCAGACCGCGAGATGGGTGCGAGCCAATGCCTATAATTTCCAGCTTGCCGTCTTCGTTGCTCGAGCCAACGATAGCCACCACTTTCGAGGTGCCGATATCAAGGCCGACAATCATCCGGCTTGCGTGTGAACTAGCCATTGCTTTGCTTCTCCCAAGTTTGCGATCCGTTGTGCGCCGGCAACTCCATTGCCAGAGCAATTTCCTTAGCCATTACCTTTTGCACCTTTTGTTTCATCCCACGCCACCGCCAAGCCATTGATATAACGTGTATCAACACGTTTAACTCGATCAAAATCACCCGCCAACTGGTGGCGATACACCCACATAAAACGGCGTAGCTTTTCCAGCGGTTCTTGACGACCTAAAACCAGCACGGCACCGCCATTAAGGGTTGCCGTCCACGCGCCGCGATCATTCATCTCTAAGCGCTGTAAAATCAAGTCTTCGTCACCAAGCAGCTGACTCATCAAGCGATACTGGCGCATTATTTCTATGGCGCTGCCATCAGGGCCGCTCAGTAGCGGCAGACCAGCATCTTCGGCCATGCCCTTCGCGGGCAAAAATATTTTGCCGCGGTGATTTAGCAAACCGCCATTGCCCCACATCGCGATGGGCGCTTCTTCAACAATCGTAATTTTCAATTCTCGAGGCCAAACCCGCTCAACAATGGCCCGATACACCCATGGCTCTTGCTCTAATTCGCCCTGGATGGCCTCTAAATCTAGTCCCACGTAACCAACCGCTAAATGTCCAGTTACTCGCTCGACCAAAACATCCCGACTCACGTGACGCAGATCACCGGCAAACACCACCCGATCTACAGGAATAGCGTCTAACTGGCGGCCCAGTTGCTCTACGCCGTAAACAAAACCAATTACCGCCGCAACCAAGAGTAGGCGATTGAGAATACGCCCCCACTCACGCTGCACACGCGGGTCCTTTGGCGCCGCAGACTTGCGCGCTTTCAGGCGATTTTGTTTACCGCTCAGTAGCTTCATTTCAAACTAAGTCCGCCTTTATGCTGCCCGCTAAAATAGCTAACACCAACTGCTCAAAATTAAGTCCCGCCTGTTTAGCGGCCATCGGCACTAAACTGTGGTCGGTCATCCCTGGTACGGTATTCACTTCTAATAAATAGAATTTACCGGCGGCATCGCGCATCACATCAACGCGGCCCCAACCAGCACAGCCCAAGCTACTAAACGCTGCTAAGGCCAATTCACTCAGCTCTTGCTCTTCGGCCGCGCTCAAACCGCAGGGGCACAAATAACGCGTTTCATCAGAAATATACTTGGCGTTAAAATCATAAAACGCGGCATCGGTTTCCAATTTAATCGCCGGCAGCGCCTTGTTGTTTAATATCGCTACGGTGTATTCACTACCGCTAATCCACTGTTCAGCGAATACGCGGCCATAGGCCTGCGCGTTTTGCCATGCGTCAGCCAATTCAGCAGCACTCGCCGCGCGAGCCATACCAATACTTGAGCCTTCACAGGCTGGCTTTACAATTACCGGGCCTAAATCATCAATAATGCCCTGCCAATCACTGTCTGCAGTTAACTCGACAAAGCGCGGGGTCGACAGGTCCATACCTAGCCACAGTAGCTTGCAGCGAAACTTATCCATGGCCAGCGCCGACGCCATAACACCGCTGCCGGTATAGGCAATATCCAAACACTCCAGCGCGCCTTGAACTGTGCCGTCTTCGCCGCCGGGACCGTGCAAGGCGATAAACACCTGCTTAAATTCACCGCTGAGTCGCTGCATCCAATTGGCATCGGCCACGTCTATGCCTTCAACCGCAATGCCCTGGCGCTCAAATGCAGCCATTACCGCCGCCCCGCTTTTCAGGGAAATTTCCCGCTCCGCCGAGCGGCCGCCCAGCAGAACAGCTAGCTTGCCGCCAATCGCCCGATTTATGTTTGCTACTGTTATGTCACTCATTGCCGCGACCTACACCCAATCCTGACTGGCTAATTGCAGCGCCAAGGCGCCAATATTTCCCGCGCCCTGAGTGAGCAGTACATCACCAGCGCGAATACGGGGTTTTAATATGTCAAAAGCAGCTTCGGTATTTTCTACAAATACCGGTTCGAGACTGCCCTGCAAACGAATGCTGCGGCACAGGCTGCGACTGTCGGCGCCCGGAACCGGCTCTTCACCTGCGGAGTACACATCCAGCAGCAAGAGACTGTCGACGGTGGACAATACCCGTACAAAATCCTCGTACAAATCTTTGGTCCGACTATAGCGATGCGGCTGATACAGCATCACTAGGCGGCGATCTGGCCAAGCTTGGCGAGCGGCAGAAATCGTCGCGGCCACTTCGGTGGGGTGATGGCCGTAATCGTCCACCAGCATAAACTCGCCATCGGCCAGCGGCAGTTCGCCATAGCGCTGGAAGCGACGGCCCACACCCTGGAAATTGGCAATACCATTGCAAATAGCGTCTACCGGCAAACCTTCGTCCGTCGCTACCGCGACGGCTGCGGTAGCATTTAGCACGTTGTGCACACCGGGCTGCTGAATACTGAGTTCGATATCGCTGCCATCTGGTCGGCTTACATTGAAGCGGCTCTGCATACCCAGTTTTTGTAGGGAATGAATACGAAAGTCGGCGTCTTCACTAAAGCCATAGGTCAAGGTCGGACGGCCAATATCCGGCATAATGTCACGCACCACTGGGTCGTCAACACAAACCACCGCCATGCCGTAAAACGGCAAATTGTGCAAAAACTCGATAAACGTGCGCTTCAACTTACTGAAGTCACCGTCGTAGGTCGCCATGTGATCGGCTTCAATATTGGTAATCACCGACACCATTGGCTGCAGATGCAAGAAGGAGGCATCGCTCTCATCTGCCTCAGCCACTAGGTAGCGGCTTTCGCCCAAGGCAGCATTGGTGCCGGCGCTATTTACTCGACCGCCAATCACGAAGGTAGGGTCTAAACCGGCCTCGGCAAAAATAGCCGTGATCAAACTAGTGGTGGTCGTTTTACCGTGGGTGCCTGCCACCGCGATACCGTGGCGGTAGCGCATCAACTCTGCCAGCATTTCTGCACGGCGCACTATCGGCACCCGCAATTGACGAGCAGCGGCTATTTCTGGGTTGCTCTCGTTCACCGCGCTGGAAACCACCACGACATCGGAGTCGCCAATATTTTCGCCGCGATGACCAAAGGCAATTCGCGCGCCTAGCTGCTGAAGACGCGCCGTACTGGGCGAGGCTTTAAGGTCTGAGCCTGAAATCACATAGCCCAGATTCAAAAGCACTTCGGCAATACCGCACATACCCACGCCGCCGATACCGATGAAATGAATACGTTTAACTCGACGCATTTCAGGAACCACAAAGGGATGCTTAGGACTCATTGGCAAACTCCATACAATAATTTGCGGCAACGTCAGCTGCATCTATTTTGGCAAGCCGTCTTGCGGCCTCAGCACTAGTCAACAATGACTCCCTATTTGCACGAGCACTCCCCAACCAAGCACATAAAGCCTCGGCATTAAAAACCGATTGATCAATAATTTCGCCGGCGCCGCCATCCACAAACCACTGAGCATTGGCGCGCTGGTGGTCATCAATCGCGTGGGGCAATGGAATTAACAGGGCCGGTACGCCCGCGGCCGCTAGCTCGGCTACCGTCAATGCGCCAGCGCGACAGATAACCACATCAGCCCAACTGTAGGCGGCCGCCATATCTTCAATAAACGCTTCAGCGCGAACCGCTATTCCCGCCGCTTGATACGCTTGCTGTACTAGTTCTTCGTGGGCGCGACCAGTCTGATGCCATAAAGTGGGCCGCTGCGTCTCGCTCAGTTGCTGCCACGCCGCCAGCACCACGTCATTTATCGGCTTGGCGCCTAAGCTACCGCCCAGCACCAAAACCCGTAGGCCGTCACTGCGCTCAGCCCAGCGACTGGCCGGCGTAGCTATTTCTGCAATTTCGCGGCGCACCGGATTGCCAATATAGCGATTGCGCTCGCCACCCAAGTCGATGGGGTAACCGGTTAAGCAGAGCTGCGCAATTTTCGCTAGCAAGCGATTAGTGGTGCCCGCGACCGCGTTTTGCTCTTGAATCAATACCGGCACACCCAACAACTTGGCAGCCAAGCCACCTGGCCCAGAGGCGTAACCGCCCATGCCCACCACACAAAAGGGCTTTAACTTCAAAATAAGACGCATACTATGCAAAACTGCAAGCATCGCTTTGCCGATGGCAAGTAGACGAAATACAGGGTTCTTGCCCCGCACGCCAGCCATATTCAAACAGTGCAAGGGCAAACCTGCGGCAGGTACCAAGCGCGCTTCGATGCCCGCAGCAGTACCCAGCCAATGAACACTTACATTGCGTTCAGCCAGTGCAGACGCCACTGCGAGCGCCGGAAAAACATGCCCGCCAGTGCCACCAGCCATCATTAATACTGTTTGCTCAGCGGCCATCTTGCCTCCGGCATTCCAGTTCGATTCGTCCCACCAGCGACACCATTGCCATACACACAATTAAACTACTGCCGCCGTAGCTGAAAAACGGTAGGGTCAAACCCTTGGTTGGCAGCAAGCCGGTGTTAACGCCCATATTAATAAACGCCTGACCGCTAATCATGACCGCGATACCATAGGCCACAAACGCGTGAAATTGCTTACCCATCATTTCGGCGTAACGGCCTATAAACAAAATCCGACCAATTAAGCCCGCAAACAAAACCAACACCAACAAACTGCCGATAAAACCAAATTCTTCCGCAAAAATGGCGTACACAAAGTCGGTGTGCGCCTCCGGTAAATAAAACAATTTCTGCACGCTATTGCCCAAGCCCACGCCACTTATCTGGCCGCGACCAAAAGCAATAAGCGACTGGGTGAGCTGGTAGCCAGTATTGAACTGATCTGCCCAGGGGTCGGTAAACGCGGTTAGGCGCTTCATGCGATAGGGTTCAAAAATAACCATCGCCACGGCGCCAGCAACACAGCTTAAAATCACCAGCAAAAATTGGCCGAGCTTTACGCCGCCCAAAAAGATCATCACAAACGCGGTGCCAGCGGTTACTACCGTTGCACCAAAATCCGGTTCCAGCATTAGCAGTAAGGTCACCGCGAATAGCAGCGCCATGGGCTTAACAAAACCTGACCAACTCTGCCGCACTTCGTCACGGCGGCGCACCAAGTAACCGGCCAGATAAAAAATGACACACAGCTTTACAAACTCCGAGGCCTGCAAAGTCAGTGGCCCTACGCCAAGCCAGCGCCGACTGCCGTTGACCTCTTTACCAACGCCGGGAATCAAGACCAACGCTAACAGCACAAAACCAAATAACAACCACAGCCAACCCGTGCGTTCCCACAGGTCGACCGGCGTTAGATACATGACCACGCTCAAGCCAAAGGCCAAACTAAAATGGAAGAAATAACGCTTAGCAAAAAAGAAAGCGTCGCCGTAACGACTCGCCGCATGCTCAATAGAAGCCGACGTCATCGCGACAAAACCAATCACCAACAAAGCCAACAGCAGCAGCTGTAAGTGACGATCAAATTGACGCAAATCAAGCCAACGCGACTGCAAATATGTCGTCATTGCAGCCCCCCCATCAGCGCCTTTACCGACTCAGTAAAGACGTCGCCACGATGCTCGTAATTAGTAAACATATCGAAGCTGGCACAGGCCGGCGACAGTAGCACCACATCGCCAGCTTGAGCATTGGCCGCCGCGACACGAACCGCAGTAGGCATGTCCACGCATAACTCCGCGGGCAAACGGCCATCAAGCATACTGAGCATCGCTGGCCCAGCTTCACCAATTAATACTACTGCGCGACCTACATCCAGCAGGGTATCAATCAAAGGCTTAAAGTCGGCGCCCTTGCCAACACCGCCGGCTATTAAGACCACCTTACCAGCACCACTCAAGCCTCTCAGCGCCGACACTGCCGCGCCAACATTGGTGCCCTTAGAGTCGTTGTAAAAGCGCAAACCCTGCCACTGTGCAACAAATTGGCAACGGTGCGCTAAACCGGTAAATTCGGTGAGCGTACTGAGCATAGCGCTCATCGGCAGGCCAGCTGCAGCACCCAACGCCAACGCCGCCATGGCATTGCTAATATTATGCAGTCCAGCCATTTTTAAGGCTGACACCGGCAACAAAGCCTCTCTAGCCAAAGCCAAATACTGCTCGCCGTCTTCTTCTATTAAACCAAAGGCGCGAAAATCTGAGCGCCCTAAACCAAAGCTCCACTTTTCGACGGCGTCGGGAATCAACGGCGTGCTTAAGGCGTCATCGCGATTAATAACAACCTTTTTACAATCACGGAATATACGATGCTTGGCTTGGTGGTAAGCGATCATATTGCCGTGATGATCTAGATGATCTTCACTCACATTTAATACCGTCGCCACTTCAGCGCCGATAAACGCGCAGCGCTCTAATTGAAATGACGACAACTCCAGCACATAGAGTTCGGCGCGGTCGTCGAGTAACTCCAGCGCGGGCGTACCAAGATTACCGCCCACCGCACAACGCCAACCGGCATTGACTGCCATCTCTGCGACGAGTGTTGTCACGGTGCTCTTACCGTTAGACCCCGTAATGGCAACGATAGGCGCCGTGGCTTCGCGACAGAACCATTCAATATCGCCGCTAATAAGCACACCAGTCGCTTTAGCTGCTGCTATCGCAGGCTCAGCCAAGGAGATACCTGGGCTAATGACAAGTTCGGTTGCCGACAAAAACTGATCGTCAGTAAATGCGCCGAGAATAGGTCTTACTGTTGGAAACTCTGCATTAAACAGGGCGAGTTCCGGCGGTGCATCGCGACTATCAGCAATCGCAAAGGACAAGCCACGGCTAGTAAAATAGCGGGCGATAGAAAGCCCGGTTTTACCTAGACCGATGATGACCCGTCTATTGTCGGATGCAATTAAACTCACGTTGCCTATAACTCCCGTTTTAATTAGCGCAGTTTTAAAGTGGCCAAACCAAATAAAACCAACATCACTGTAATAATCCAAAAGCGCACAATTACCCGCGGCTCTGGCCAACCTTTTAATTCAAAATGGTGGTGTATCGGCGCCATGCGAAAGATGCGACGACCGGTTAATTTGAACGAGGCCACCTGCAAAATGACCGACACGGTTTCTAATACAAAAATGCCGCCCATAATAAAAAACACAATCTCGTGGCGGGTGATTACGGCGATCGTGCCCAAGGTTGCGCCAAGGGCCAATGCCCCCACATCACCCATGAATACTTGCGCCGGGTAAGTGTTAAACCATAAAAAGCCAAGACCCGCGCCGGCCAGCGCACCGCAAATAACTATGAGTTCACCGGCTCCCGCCACATAGGGAATATGCAAATATTCTGCAAACTTCACGTTGCCAGTTAGATAGGCGATTAAACCCAGCGCCGCGCCAACCATCACCGTTGGCAGAATTGCCAAGCCGTCGAGACCATCGGTTAAATTCACCGCGTTACTCGCGCCGACAATCACGAAATACGTTAATACAATAAACAATGGGCCCATTTGCCAACTTACGTTTTTCAAAAACGGTAAAAACAATTGGGTATTTACCGAGCTGTCAGCAGTCATATACAAATATAAGGCCGCGCCGAGCCCAGCTACGCTTTGCCATAAATACTTCCAGCGCGCAGGCAAACCCCGCGGATTGCGCTCGATGACTTTGCGATAATCGTCGACCCAACCCACCGCGCCAAAAATCGCGGTTACAATTAGTACCGTCCACACATAGTGGTTCTTAAGATCTGACCACAGTAGGGTGCTGATAAAAATGGCGACCAATATCAGTGCGCCGCCCATGGTAGGGGTGCCAGACTTACTGAGATGCGACTGCGGACCGTCGTCGCGCACCGCCTGACCAATTTGATGAAAATTGAGTTTGCGAATCATCACAGGGCCGATCATTAATGAAATCGCCAGTGCAGTTAATACCCCGAGAATGCCGCGAATACTCAGGTATTGAAAAACGGCAAAACCGCTAATGTACTGGCTTAAATATTCAGCTAGAAGCAACAGCATGTCAGTTGCTCCCCCGCGCCAAGTCTGCCGCCATGGCATCTACCACCACTTCCATTGCGGCGCTGCGTGAACCCTTAACCAATACCGTATCCCCAAGCTGTAAATATGTTTTTAATGCCGAGATCAAGCTCGGCTTATCGTTAAACGCGTGACCATTGCTACCAAACTCCGCAGCCATCATGGCAGCGTACTCGCCCACTAAAAACACGCTATCTAAGCGATTGCCACGCGCGTAAGCCGCTATTTCACGATGCTGCTGCGCCGCTTCATTACCCAGCTCGGCCATGTGGCCAAGCACCAAAATTTTTCGCCCTTTGGCTTCTGCCAAGACATCTATGGCCGCGCGCACCGATCCTGGATTGGCGTTATAACTGTCATCAATCAAGGCGATACCGGCGATTTCGCGACGCAATAAACGCCCGCTCACACCGCGCACCGACTCCAGCCCACTAACGACCTCGCCAAGACTAGCGCCCGCCGACAGTGCAGCCGCGGCAGCCGCCAAAGCATTGGCAACCATATGCCGCCCCGACAGCGGCATACACACCTGTGCGCTCCCTTGAAAACTAACCAGTTCAAAACGAACCTTGCCTGGCTCACTCAGATCAATATCACGCGCAAACACATCGACATCCTCCCGCACCAAACTGAATAAGCGCTGCTGTACATCACAGGCATACGACTGCCAGAGCGCACAGTGAGCATCATCAGCGTTGATAATGGCGAGGCCGCCCTTCGCTAAACCGCGAAATATCTCGCCCTTGGTTTCAGCCACGCCGGTCAGTGAACCAAAACCAGCAATATGCGCAGGCTGAGCATTCGTCAGCACGGCGATCGTCGGTTCTGCAAATTCACAGAGGTAGTGGATATCACCTTGTTTTGCAGCGCCCATCTCGATCACTGCAAATTGGTGTTGCGCAGAGATGGCGAGCAAGCTTAAGGGAACGCCAATCTCATTATTTAAATTGCCAACCGTGGCATATACCTCGCCACATTGAGCAAAGATTGCGGCCAACATTTCTTTGGTGCTGGTCTTACCACTGCTGCCAGTAATCGCGACCAGCGGACCTTTGAAACGACGGCGATTTTCCCGCGCGATTAAGCCCAGTGCGCGACGGGTATCTGTGACCCTGACATTGGCCAAAATATCCCGAGTATCGCTAACAATTGCCGCTGCCGCGCCAGCCTCTTTGGCCGCCGCAACAAATTGATTACCATTAAAATTTTCGCCACTGAGGGCAACAAACAAATCGCCACGTTGAACTTGGCGGCTGTCGGTGCAGACCCGCTCAATAGTCACGTTTTCACCCGTCAACACGCCCTGCGTTGCAGCGGCGATGGCTTGTAAATTCATTGCCGCAATCATTCTGTCGGCCTCGCAGCTAGTGCTAGCCGTGCGCACTGAACATCGCTAAAGGGCAACCTACGACCGGCCACTTCTTGATAGTCTTCATGACCTTTTCCGGCAATCAGTACCACATCGCCAGATTTAGCAGCAGCAATCGCCGCAGCAATCGCCGCATCGCGCTCAGAAACCACCTGCGGTGAGCGGGTCATGCCAGCACATATCTCTGCAATAATAGCGGCGGGCTGTTCTGAGCGCGGATTGTCATTGGTCACCATAACGCGGTCAGAAAATTGTTCGGCAATAGCGCCCATCAACGGCCGCTTGCTGCGGTCGCGGTCGCCGCCGCAACCCATGACGCAAATCAATTCGCCTTTGGTAACCGCGCGCAGCGCCTGCAGCACTTTTTCAAGCGCGTCTGGGGTGTGGGCATAATCAATTACCGCCAGCACGCCATCTTCTGAGCGCAAGCATTCCATACGACCGGGAACCGGTTTTAAGCTTGGAATTGCATCAGCTATCGCCGTCGCAGTGACTCCCAAGCCCAATAGCACCGCACTTGCCGCCACCAAATTAGAAAGGTTAAAACTGCCCAGCAGTGGCGACTGCAACTGAAAACTGCCCCAAGGGCTGTGTACCTGCGCTGCGATCCCCTGCATATCGCAGCGTACATCGGCAGCGTAAACTGCGGCTTGGGAATCGCTAATACTAAAATCAATAGTTTGCTTAGCAGTGGATTCAGACAGCAGCTGGCGACCGAATTCATCGTCGCGGTTAATCACCGCCAAGGGCAAATCTGCCCATTTTAATAGACGCGCTTTCTCTGCACCGTAAGCCGCCATGGATCCGTGGTAATCCAAATGATCCTGGCTCAAATTAGTAAACACCGCCGCCGCAAAATTCAAAGCTTCCACCCGGTGCTGAGCAAGTCCGTGCGAAGACACCTCCATCGCCGCCCAATTAGCGCCGCCATCGCGCCAGTCACTCAATAGCGCCTGAATCGATACCGCATCTGGAGTAGTGTTATTGCCGCTATTCAAACGGCCAAAACGGCCATTGCCCAAGGTGCCAATTAAGCCGCAGGGCTGGCCGATAGTTTCCAACAACTGAGCGACCATCCATGCACAAGAAGTTTTGCCATTCGTGCCCGTAATGCCTATAAGCTGCAGCTGACGTGATGGCCGGCCGTAAAACCGGCCCGCAATTTCACTCAAGCGAGCGTCTAAATTTTCAATCACCACCACCGGCAGCGACCACTGGGCGTCGTCAAAGGGAGCGTCAGCAATAACGGCAACCGCACCGGCCGAGATCGCCGCATCAATATAATCACGGCCATCCACTTGGTGGCCTTTAATGGCCAAAAACACATCGCCGGCCTTTATTTTACGACTGTCTATGGCGAGCCCCGTTACCGGCACCGCAGCAACCTCATGACTTAGGCCTGGCAGTAAGTCTCCCAATAAACGCGGTAATGTGTAGTTTTGTTGGTCTGCCATCACGCTGACGCCCCCCCTTTTACTACCGGTTTAGGCTCTGTCTCTTCTAGGTTGTCTGGCGCGATATTCAACAGCCGCAGAGCATCCGACACCACTTTCGAAAACACTGGCGCCGCGACTAGACCGCCAAAATAATCGCCCTTAGGCTCATCTATCGTCACAACTGCCACAATCCGCGGATTACTGGCTGGCGCCACGCCAGCAAAAATCGCAAAATAGCGATCCTCGGCGTAGCCGCCGGCGATAGCCTTGTGCGAGGTTCCGGTTTTACCGGCAATACGATAAGCGTCAACCTGGGCGCGAGTCGCGGTGCCACCTAGCTCCGTCACCTCTTCCAGCATATCTACAACTTGACGGGCAATTTTGGCGGAAATCACCTGCTGCTGTGCCGGCTTTTCAGTGCGCTTGAGCAGTGAGACTTGCTGAAATACGCCGCGATTAGCGAAGACCGAATAGGCCTGAGCTAACTGTAAGTTGGTCACGGTGATACCATAGCCAAACGCAAACGTAGCCCGCTCGATGGGGCGCCAGTTAGCTCTATTCGTCAACACGCCACTGCTTTCACCGGGGAAACCTGAGTTGGTCGAACGCCCCAAGCCAAAGCGATCGAACACACCCCAAATATCGTGTTCATCCAGCGACAGCGCGATTTTAGTGGTACCTACCTGGCTAGATTTTTTCAACACTTCAGCCACGGTGAGCACACCGTAATTACGGTGATCCTCAAGTAATTTTCTACCAACCTTGATATAGCCGGGATTGGTATTAATCTTGGTGTCTGGCTGGTATTTGCCACTTTCCAGCGCGGCCACCATCGTTAGCGGCTTGACGGTTGAACCGGGCTCAAACATGTCAATAACCGCGCGATTACGAAGCGCATCGGGGGTCAACTGATTGCGATTATTGGGGTTGAACGAAGGCTGATTGACCAAGGCCAACACCTCGCCACTATCACTATCAATAATAACGACCGAACCGGCTTTAGCGCCGGTTCGATTTATTGCTGATTTAAGTTCTCGGTAGGCTAGATACTGCAAGCGCAGATCTATACTGAGCTGGACATTTTTGCCGGGGCTGGCCGCCTCCCCGGCGTCGATCTCTCTAATAATATTGCCGTATAAATCTTTTAATACCCGTTTGCGACCCGGCGTACCATTTAGCCATTCGTCATAAGTCAGCTCTAAACCTTCCTGGCCGCGATCATCAATATCGGTAAAGCCCAATAAATGTGCGGTCACTTCCCCTGCGGGGTAAAAACGGCGATATTCCCGCTGTAAATACACACCGGGAATCTTCATTTGCATCAGCGCCTGCGCGGCGACGGGCGGCAAATGACGACGCAAATACATAAACTGGCTGTCACCATAGCGTTGAACTCGGCGCGTCAATTCACTTACCGACATATCCAACGCCCCAGCCAAGCGCGACCAGTCACTTTTTGCGCCGCGCAGTTCTTGCGGGTTTGCCCAGATAGAAGCCACCGGCGTACTCACCGCCAGTGGCTCACCGTTGCGATCAGTAATAATTCCACGATGGGCGGGGATTACTTCGGTGCGGTTGGTGCGCGCATTGCCTTGGCCTTGCAAGAATTGGTAGCCGCGATCAACATCGAGAACTTGCAGGGTAAGGGCGCGCCAAGCCAATAAAAAGGCGAGCAGCAGCAGGCCGCCGAGCACGATACGGAAGCGCCAGGGCGATATTTGAACTTTAGCCTGCTTTGCCATAACCCCGAACCATTTTGACTTCCCGTATATTGGGTGCCTGCATTTTTAATTTCTGTACCGCCATGTCTTGAACTCTATCTGGCGACGCCCAAGTGCTCTGTTCCAACAGCAGGCGCCCCCACTCTTCTTCCAACGACATGGCGTCGCGGCGCAAATCCTGTAGCTGACCAAAAAGCTTGCGGCTCTTATGAGAACTCTGAATAACCGCAATACATGACATCACCACGAGTAACAGCACCGCCGGAACTAGCAACCCACCAAACGGTGCTGGTGTAGATCGCTCCGATGTTTTGCTCCGCTGCCCAGCTGCCCGCATTGCTATGCACACTCATCTAAAGCGATTTTTTCCGCTACGCGCATTACCGCACTGCGCGAGCGAGGGTTTAACGCAACCTCATGCTCGGTAGCCTTAACCGCCTTGCCAATAATTTTTAATTTGCGATTGCGCTGGCTCTCGGTAACCGGAATATATGCCGGTACTTTGTCTCCCTCAGCCTGACGACGCATAAAACGCTTAACGATGCGGTCTTCGAGGGAATGAAAGCTAATCACCACCAAACGGCCGCCCACTTCAAGATTGTCGACAAGTTTGCTCAGCAGCTTTTCTAAATCCGTTAACTCATCATTTATAAAGATCCGTATCGCTTGAAAGCTGCGCGTTGCCGGATGCTTGTGTTTTTCCCAAGCTGGGTTAGCCTCGGTAACTATTTTTGCGAGCTGGAGAGTACGCGTAATCGGCTGCTCTTCCCGTGCAGCAATAATTGCCCGAGCAATGCGCTTGGCAAAGCGTTCTTCGCCATAGTCTCGCAGCACTTTGGTAATTTCAGCTTCGTCTGCTACAGCAATCCACTGGGCGGCACTCATCCCACGATCAACGTCCATGCGCATATCCAAATCGCCGTCGCGCATAAAACTGAAGCCGCGCTCGGCTTGATCTAATTGCGGCGACGAAACACCTAAATCCAGCAGCACACCGGTAAATGGCGCCACCATACCCTCGGCTTCAGCCAGCTCAGCAAAGTCTGCAAATGAACCTCGAGCAATTTGAAAACGCTGATCAGCGGCGCTCAACTCAAGCCCTTCAGAATACGCCTGGGCGTCTTTATCTATACCCAGCAAGCGCCCGTCGGCACTCAAGCTCGCCAGTATCTGCCGGCTGTGGCCACCACGGCCAAACGTGCCGTCGATATAGCGCCCACTGGTGTCTGTTACCAATGCGCTCACGGCCTCGTGCAGCAATACTGTTAAATGTTGTTCCAAATGACACTCTCTCTATAGTGACAGCGACAACATCTCTTCTGGCATATCGTCACCCTCTCCCGCTGCACCAAGCCAGTCGAACCATCCCGACTCACTCCACAGCTCTAATTTTTTACCCTGACCAACCAGTAATAGTTTTTTCTCAAGATCAGCGTAATCGCGTAATGGTTGCGGCAATAGCACTCGGCCGTTGGCGTCCATTTCCAGAGGGGTGGCATAACCCAGCAACAGCCGCTGCGCTAAGCGCGCTTTGCGATGAATATTGGGTAGCGCCTCAATTTTTGGCAATAAGTCCAGCCATTGCGGCTCGGGATACACCAGCAGACAGCGTTCTTCGGTATGGGCGGTAATAACCAAGCGGCCGCCACACACAGACACCAAGGCGTCGCGTATCTTGGCTGGTATCGCCAAACGCCCCTTGCTGTCCATTGTTATGGCATGACTACCTAGGAACACATTCCCCACCTTTTCCCACTGAGAAAACCATTAAAAACCACAAAAAACCACTTTTACCCACTAAGCGACACTATAGGAACTTGCAAGCCCCAGTGTCAAGCTGGGTCTAAGGGAAAATAGAGGGATTTTTCTTAAAAATGTCAGTAACTTGCGTGCAAAAACAGAGAAAGGGGGGCGAGCTAGAACAACTAAACAATGGGAAACAAAGGCATGAGAAAGCGACTTAATGTATTACATTAAGTGTAAAGAGATTTTAGTAAAGAAGAGGGTAAAAAGTGAGTCGGCCGATAAGCCGGGTTCTGTCTTGGACGACCATTCATCTGGGATCTGCGTCACCGCAAACCTCTAGCAGCCTACCCGAATCCACTGTGGGCCACAGCATTGGATTCCTATTTGGCCTTGCTCCAGGCGGGGTTTACCATGCCACGAACTGTTGCCAGTCGCGCGGTGCGCTCTTACCGCACCATTTCAACCTTACCGGCAGCTTGCGCTACGTAGGCGGTGTATTTTCTGTTGCACTTTCCGTAGGCTCGCACCTCCCAGGAGTTACCTGGCGCCTTGCCCTGCGGAGCCCGGACTTTCCTCCCTGCAGCGAACTGCCGAGCGATCGTCTGGCCGACTCAACTGTAAGAATAACCAGTAGTTAGCGCCGACGCAAGCGCTATTTACCGCAACAACTAGAGAGGATTCTCAATACCGTATTGATATAGCTGATTTTTCTTAATGCCCGTGATTTTTGCACACAGCGCCGCCGCCTGCTTCAAAGGCAGCTCAGCACGCAAAACATCAAGCATCTCAATAACCGAAACTGGAATGCCATCATCGCCGCCAAAGCCTGCTATCAACACCACGCACTCACCGCGCTGCTGATTGCTGTCGGCACTGACCCACTCCAGCATTTCAGCGGCGGGCAACCGTTTAACGGTCTCAAACAATTTCGTTATTTCTCTGGCCAACACCACGGTGCGGTCAGGCCCCATCACGGTGAGCACATCCGCCAAGCTGTCGCGAAGCCGATGCGGCGCCTCATAGAAAATCATCGTGCGGCGTTCGCGCACCAAGGCCTTTAAGGTCGCCTGTCGCGCATGTTGCTTAGCCGGTAGAAAACCCTCAAACATAAACCGGTCCGAGGGCAGCCCAGCCACACTCAGCGCCGCGATAACCGCGCAGGCACCGGGTATCGGCACCACCTTAAAACCCTCGCTCAGCGCAAGATCAACCAATCGATAACCTGGGTCAGAAACCAGCGGCGTACCCGCGTCAGAAATCAAAGCAAGATCTTTACCTCCACGCATATGGTCGAGCAAGCGTTCGAGAGCGGCATTATTACTGTGATCATGATAAGCCACCAAGGGTGTATCAATGTCAAAATGCTTCAATAGCGGACGACTGTGGCGAGTATCTTCCGCCGCGATGAGCGCAACTGTTTGTAGGACCTCTATGGCTCGAGGTACCATATCTGCCAAATTCCCTATTGGCGTCGCAACAACGTAAAGGGTGGGGCTAATTTCCACAATGGATGCCTCGCTCATAATGCATGACCGCGCAGACTAACAATGGCTTATCAATGAAGACAAGAACTTTTGCTTTTGCACTTATTTGCGGCTTGCTGGTTAGCTGTGCCTCCACACAGCCGCCCAGCACTATTTACAAGCGGCCAGACACCCAAAAACCCGCGTCGCAGCCCCGCCCAAACTTCAGCGCAGCCACTAACTTTAATCCGGCCACTGCCGATGCCAGTCTAGTCGAGCAGTGGCTGAGCGAGGCCGCGGCCCTAGATACAGATGAAGCAGCAGATCTACTGCTCCGCGCCGCTGACGTTCTCCTCAGGGAAGGCGAGTTCGCCCGCGCTGACGACGTAGTCGGCGAGCTTATCGCCCCAGAACTAAGCTCCGAGCAAGCTCTCCACCTCGCAATTATTCGGGCCAGAGTGCGTCGCGGCCACGCCGAATTCAGCGAGGCTCTGCGCGAGCTGACCGACCCACTAATCGAAGCAGCGGTCATTGACGCACCGATTCGCCAACAACTGCAATACAGCCAACTACGAGCAAGCCTATTCCAAATTGAGGGCGACCACCTCGCCGCTGCGAGAGAGTGGATTTTTATCGATCCGCTGCTCACTCCCAGCCAGCAATCTGCAAACCGCGAGGCAATCTGGCTCTCGCTGATGCAAATCCCAACCAGCACCTTGATCGAGAATATCGGCAGCAATGGCAACCGCGACTACCTCGGCTGGCTGGAACTTGCCTCCATTGCCAAGGATAATCAAGGCGACATCGAAGCCCAGGTTCGTCAGCGCGATGCATGGCTCGCACGCTGGGCCAAGCATCCAGCACGCTACTCACTGCCCGGTGGCCTCGACAAATTAGACGACCTCATCATTGAGCGCCCCGATCAAGTTGCGTTGATTCTGCCGGTGACCGGCCGCCTCGCTGCCTACGGCAAGGCAATCCGCGATGGTTTTTTTGCTGCCTACTACGAAACCCTCAACCTGGGTGGCAGCGTGCCGACAATCAAACAGTACGATAGTAATATCGGCAGTATCGACGCGGTGTACCAGCAAGTCGTTAATGACGGCAACAAACTGGTTATTGGCCCACTAGAGAAAGAAAACCTTAGCGCCCTCACCGCTAGCCATCCACAATCCATGCTTCTGCCAACCCTGGCCTTAAACCGCATTGAGGGCGATCGTTTCCCCAGCGGCCTCTATCAGTTCGGTCTAAATCCAGAGGACGAGGCTGCGCAAATAGCAGATATCGCGCTAGGCAAAGGCTATAAACGCGCACTAATCATTACTCCCGAGGGCGCATGGGGCCAAAAAGTCGCAGACGCGTTTAGCAGCCGCTGGCAGCAATTGGGCGGTAAAATTGTTGCCAGCCAAACCTTTGACGCAAGCAAAAACAATTACTCCAAGCAGATCAAAAGTATTTTAAATATCGACAAAAGCCAAAGCCGCCTGCAGCGACTGCAACAAATTATTGGCCTGCGACCAAACTATGAGCCCTACCGTCGCACCGACCTAGACTTTATCTTTTTACTCGCCCGCCCCAACGAGGGGCGGGCTATTAAGCCTTTATTGGCCTATCACTACGCGGGCGACATACCCGTTTACGCTACCTCGCATATCTATCGCGGTAGTAGCGCACCCACCAAAGATCAAGATATTAACGGCGTGCGCTTCATTGATATTCCATGGATTTTTAATGAAGATTCAGAGATCCGTCAAGCCATAAACAATGGCATTCCCTCGAGTGCGAGCTACCAACGGATGTACGCTCTTGGTGTAGATAGCTTTCGCTTACACTTGCGACTAAAACAGCTGCGCAACGGCGCCGACAGCAAGGTATTTGGCGAAACAGGCACCCTGAGTTTAAATATATTTGGTCAAATTGAGCGAGAGCTATCCCTTGCGGAAATTCAAAATGGCATCGCAGTGGTCAACCCGATCAACACTGCGGAACAAGATCAACCCTAATGTTTTTGCGGGCAACGGCAGCTGACTCTGGCAAACGCGCGGAATTGGCTGCCGGCTGTTATTTAGAAAAACACAAACTTAAAATTATTGAACGCAATTACCGCTGCCGCTTGGGTGAAATTGATATTATCGCCCTTAGCACAACACACTTGGTGTTCGTCGAAGTTCGCTATCGACACAGCAACAGCTTCGGCAGTGGCGCCGAATCCGTCACCCTGCGCAAGCAACAGCGGATAATGCTCACCGCCCGCCACTATCTCGGCAGTCGTGCCTGCAGCGCCAAGTATCGTGAACTTCCATGCCGCTTTGATGTCATTGAAGCTAGCCCCGAAAAAAACGGTGAGCTGCACTTCAACTGGCTACCCAACGCTTTTCAGGAGTGAGACAAAAACACCGTGGATTATTCTGAGCAAGTTATAGACCTGTTTCATCGGCACATAGAAAGCTGCATGTATACAATGGAATCGTTAAGCGACACCATCGTTCAAGCCAGTGAATGCATCGTAGAAAGCATGCTGCACGAGCACAAAATCATTTGCTGCGGGGAAGGCAGTAGCGGCTTGATTGCCCACCATTTGGCCACCAATTTACTAACCAGCTTTCAGCATGAACGCCCTGCACTACCAGCAATGATTCTCAGTGCCGACGCCGCTACCGCCATCGCCGCCGACTCGAGCTACAACGACATCTACGCCAATCAAATTCGAGCCCTCGGCCAAGCGGGCGACTGCTTGGTACTGTGCTACAACGGCAACGGATCCACCGCCACGCTGCGGGCCATTCAGGCCGCCCACGAGCGCAATATGCGAGTGATTTCACTCTGCAACCTAAGCGGCGGCGACGCCAGTTCACTGCTCGCCCCCGAAGACGTCGAGCTCGCCTTCCCAGTAGAGGATCGCGCCCGCGTCACCGAGATGCAACTTATCGCCATTCACAGTATATGTGAGCTTATAGACAGCCAACTCTTTGGAAGCCCCTAATCATGACCTCTTTTCTACGTATCAGCATACCCGTATTGCTCATCAGCCTTCTCTGTGGCTGCACCCAAATACTGACCGCCACTACCGACAAACCCATCGCAGAGGATCCAGGCAGCCGCAGCTTAGGAAGCTATTTGGACGATGAAATCATCGAGACCAAGGCCTTAGTAAACATTCGCAAAACCGACCCCGCACTGCAGAGCGCCCGCATAAGCGTGACCAGCCACAACGGCATCGTATTACTTACCGGCAACGCGCCGAATGAACGCCTCAGGCAATTGGCAGGAGAAGTAGCTAATGAAATTAAGAAAGTCCGCAAGGTGCACAACGAACTAGCCGTAGGCGGCGACGTAGGTATGGTAGCGCGCAGCAATGACACATGGATAAGTACCAAGGTGAAAAGCCGCCTATCTCTTGACGACAAGCTCGATGCGTCGAAAATCAAAGTTGTTACTGAAAATGGGATCGTCTACTTGATGGGCTTGGTATCGAAGGCCGAATCAGACACCGCATCAAGAATCGTTAGCGAGACCAGCGGCGTACAAAAAGTTGTACGGGTATTTGAATACTATTGAAGGTAATCCTGCCTGACACATAATCAGAAACTGACAGGGCAACACGAAAAACGGGCCTGATTCACATCAGGCCCGTTTTTTATTACTTAACCACTTTAAGACTTGGCTTAGATTTACCGCTAGGTAATTTGCTAAGACTCGCCGCTGGCCTCGGCCCAGGTGGCGTAGGCGGTAGATCAGGCTCTTCTGTTTCAAACAGCATGCCCTGACCATTTTCCTTGGCGTACACACCCAAAACCGCCGAAATTGGCGCACTAACTTCCTGCGGTACACCACCGAAGCGACCACTAAAGGTCAAATAATCGTTACCGACATTCAACCCCATCACCGCAGATGGTGATATATTGAGTACAATTTGGCCGTCCTGCACATACTGCTGAGGTACAAACACCCCTTCGTACAGTGCATTCACAAGTACATAGGGAGTGCAGCCGTTATCGACTACCCATTCGTAAATTGCCCTAATCATATAAGGACGGCTTGAAGTCATTGCCATAATAATTCGGCCAGCGGCTTAGGCTACTGACGCCTCGCTACGATTTTCACGCTCTTTCTCAGTCAGGCTTTCCTGGAAGGAAGGCCGCTCAAACAAACGCGCCATATAATCAAACAACGGCTTAGACTGACGAGTTTGCGGAATAACCACACCTAGCTGCGGCAAACGCCACAAAATTGGCGCCAAGCAGCAATCGACCAGAGTAAATTCGTCACTCATAAAAAACGGCTTCTCTGCAAAGATCGGCGCGACTGTAAGCAGGCTATCGCGCAACTCTTTACGTGCTTTGTCAGCGTTCTTTTGATTGCCACCGGCTAGCAGCTCATCAACCAAACGGCACCAGTCACGCTCAATACGATAAATATACTGGCGGCTTTCACCACGGGCAACTGGATATACTGGCAGCAACGGCGGATGCGGAAAGCGCTCGTCCAAATACTCCATCATGACTTTGGACTCATACAAAGCCAAATCGCGGTCAACCAAAGTTGGCAGCGAATTATACGGATTCAATTCGGCGACTTCTTCCGGCAGAGTGCCCGGTTTTACATCGACGATATCAACAGTTACGCCTTTTTCGGCCAATACAATTCTCACCCGATGACAGTAATGACTCGCTGCGTCGGAAAAGAAGGTCATGGTAGAACGCTTGGCAACAACGCCCATTGATCTCACCTCAAATTATCAAACTAAAAACAACAAACGGGCAGCTCCATAAAGAACCGCCCGCTGACTCTTACCCGCCTGCCCAAAAACCGGCGCAAGCTGATGGATTTTTAATGCACGTCTTTCCAGTATTCGCGATTCAGCAAGAAAGCGAATACGAAGAACAGCGCTATAAACAGCAGTACGAATACACCGATGCGGTGACTCTTCACCTTCGAAGGCTCACCGATATATTCCAAAAAGTTGACCAAGTCATAAACGACTTTATCATACTCTGCCGGACTCAGGGCGCCCTCGGGGCTGTAGGTAAATGAACCGCAGGGGTTAAGTGCCTTGCCATCTTCACCAAACAGAATATCTTCGCCAGTCAAAGTATCGCGCAACACACCGCCATTATGAGCGTGAACTGGACCAGGGGCGCACTGCGGCATACCCTGCAATTCAGCCATAACATGGGGCATACCCACGTCTTTAAAGACCTTGTTGTTCACACCATAAGGGCGCGAAGGATCCGCGTAAAAGGTGCGCAAATAGGTGTACAACCACTCAGGACTACGAGCACGCGCCACCAAGGTCAAATTAGGCGGTGCCGCGCCAAACCACTTTTTTGCATCGGCAGGGGCCATTGAATTATCCATCAGTGAACCAATCTTAGCTTCACTATCAAACTTCAAATGGCTTTCGAACAATTCCAACGGAATACCGAGATCTTCCGCCGTGCGCTGGTAACGCGCATAGCTCAGCGAGTGACAACCCATGCAGTAGTTCATATAGGTAGCCGCGCCGCTTTGCAGCGACGGCAGGTCGGTAACGTCAGTATCAATTTGATCACAAGCAACGGTGCCGCAATCAAAAGCAGACTCAGAACCAGCGGCTTTAAGCGGCAGCACAGTTAGCAGAATCACTACCAGCAACACCAACATACTCTTCCAGAAACCCATGCCACCATCGGTAGTCCGAGTCGGCTCTGGCTTAGTAGCCTCCCACTTAGTCCAGAACGGCATCAGTAAGAAGAAGCCAAAGTAGATCACCGAGCAGATACGCGCCAACAAGGTTCGTGCTTCGGTAGGCGCCTTCACACCCAATACACCGAGGATCAAGAAAGAGGCCACAAAAATCAGGATGGCTGCTTTACTGAAATTACCCTTGTAGCGAATCGACTTCACCTTACTGCGATCCAGCCAAGGCAGCAGGAACAAAATAGCTACCGATGCGCCGAAGGCCATAAAACCAAGCAGTTTATCTGGCACTGCGCGCAGTACGGAATAAAACGGTGTGAAATACCAAACCGGCGCTATGTGCTCAGGGGTTTTCAAACCATTAGCGATTTCAAAGTTAGCGTGCTCAAGGAAATAGCCGCCCATCTCTGGCATAAAGAAAACAATGCCACAGAACACAAACAGGAAGACTGCGATCGCCGTCAAATCGTGCACAGTGTAGTAAGGGTGGAAAGCCACACCGTCTAAAGGAATACCGTTGGCATCCTTATTCTTTTTGATCTCAACACCGTCGGGGTTGTTAGAGCCCACTTCGTGCAGCGCTAGCAAATGCAGCACAACCAATGCAATTAGAATAATTGGCAAGGCAACAACGTGTAGAGCAAAGAAGCGGTTTAGGGTGACACCTGAAATCAGGAAGTCGCCGCGAACCCACTGCACAATGTCTTCACCCACTACTGGGATTGCACCAAATAGCGAAATAATAACCTGTGCACCCCAGTAGGACATCTGTCCCCAAGGCAGTACATAACCAACAAAAGCTTCAGCCATCAGCGCAAGGAAAATGAACATGCCGAAAACCCAAATCAATTCACGGGGTTTTTGGTATGAGCCGTAGAGCAGACCGCGGAACATATGCAGATAGACCACCACGAAGAATGCCGAAGCACCGGTGGAGTGCATATAGCGAATGATCCAACCGAAGTCGACATCACGCATGATGTATTCAACTGAGTTGAAGGCTTCTTCAGAACTAGGAGTAAAACTCATGGTTAGCCATACACCGGTCAGCAGCTGGTTAACCAGCACGACTAGCGACAACACCCCAAAGAAATACCAGAAATTAAAGTTTTTTGGCGCGTAGTATTTACCCATATGGGTATCCCACGCACGCATGATTGGCAGACGGGCATCAACCCAGTCGCGCAAACCCACTAACATTTTGACCATTACGCAGCCCCCTGATCAATACCGATAACAAGCACACTGTTACCCTCGAAGGAATAAGGAGGGACAACGAGGTTTTGAGAAGCAGGTGAACCCTGATAAACACGTCCAGCCAAGTCAAAGCGCGAACCGTGGCAAGGGCAAAAGAAGCCACCTAACCAAGATTTGCCACCCAAATCCGGCACGCCAACTTCAGGGTGATGCTTAGGTGCGCAACCCAAATGCGTACACAAGCCGACCAGAACTAAAAATTCAGGACGAATTGAGCGAGTAATGGTTTCAACATAGGTAGGCTGATCTGAACCGTTCGATTCAGGATCTTTAAGATATTGTGTGAGCTCATTAAGGCCAGCAACCTGCTCTTCGGTGCGACGCACCACATAAACAGGCTTACCACGCCACTCAACAACAACCATCTGACCGGGCTCAAGCTTACTGATATCGGCCTTTACTGGTGCACCGGCAGCTTTTGCTTTAGCACTTGGATTCCAAGAACCCACAAATGGCGTTGCTATACCAACGGCCCCGGCGGCACCAACAACAGATGTTGCGGCCGTCAGGAAACGTCGACGCCCTGTATTTACGCCGTCATTACTCATGACGATTCCCCCATAACATACGAAAAGTCAGGCTGGCTCCGCTAGATGAGCGAAACCCACCCCAAAATTCCAAATGGGCCAAATAGTAATGAACTTGGCCCATTCTGACAATAATAATGCGCGACAAAGATCCATCTCCAGATCTTTGTTCAGGCAAAAAAAAACGCCCACATCGTAGCTCGTGGGCGTTTTCCGAAAGCCGCAATGGGCAGTCTCCACAGGCCAAAGGCCGTCGCGGTTAACGCTTGGAGAATTGTGGCTTCTTACGAGCTTTACGCAGACCGACTTTCTTACGTTCAACTTCACGCGAATCTCGGGTTACGAAACCAGCTTTACGTAGCGGGCTACGCAAACCTTCGTCGTATTCCATCAGAGCGCGGGTAATGCCGTGGCGAATCGCGCCGGCTTGGCCGAAACTACCACCACCGCTGACGGTCACCAAAATATCAAACTTTTCAGACATTTCGACCAGCTCTAAAGGCTGACGAACGATCATGCGTGCTACTTCACGACCAAAATACTGATCAAGAGTGCGATCGTTAACTGAAATAGCACCGGTTCCTGATTTCAGGAATACACGTGCTGAAGAGGTTTTACGGCGACCTGTACCGTAATACTGGGTGGCTGACATATTACGCTTCCGTTAGATGTTCAGTTCAACTGGCTGCTGAGCGGTATGGGGATGCTCAGTACCAGCGTAAACTTTCAATTTTTTAAACATAGCACGACCCAGCGGGTTCTTGGGCAACATACCCTTTACCGCTCCCTGGATCACGCGCTCAGGGGCTTTCTCGATCAACTTCTCGAAGCTCATCGACTTCAATCCACCCGGATAACCGGTGTGGTGATGGTAGATCTTACCACTTGCCTTATTGCCGGTAACGCGAATTTTTTCCGCATTAACAACAACGATATAATCGCCAGTATCAACATGAGGCGTGTATTCAGGCTTATGCTTACCGCGCAAACGATGCGCAATTTCACTGGCCAAACGACCCAATGTTTTTTCGGCGGCGTCTACTACGTACCAGTCATGTATTACGTCACTGGGTTTTGCGCTTAAGGTTTTCATGTGTCTCGCCTATAGGGCCCGTACCGAACAAAGAGCGCGAATACTACATAAGCGCCACAGGTTTTTCAAGCGGAATGTTTGCTTTTCTGAATGAATAGCGCCAAACACCATCATGGACGGTGCTCTTGCCCAAGGTAATCCTCAGACTGCATTTCCAGAAGCCGACTCTGAGTCCGCTCAAACTCAAAATCCAACCGGCCGCCAGTATACAGATTCTCTAGCGATACTGCAGCCGACAATACCAATTTAACGTTACGATCGTAAAATTCATCAATCAAATTAATGAAGCGCCGCGCCTGATCATCACGGCCGGCACCCATTTGTGGCACATTACTAATCACCACCGCATGAAACACCCGCGCCAACTCAATATAGTCATATTGACTGCGAGGACCATCGCAGAGCTCGACAAAATCAAACCATGCCACATCGTCGGCCACATAGCGGGCAACAATGTCCCGCCCCTCTATATCGAGAGCGTGATCAGCGACAGCTGGCTCTGGCGCCAAACGCTGAAAGCTGCGCATCAAACTTTGCTCTGCCGCCTCGCCCAGCGGTTGATAATATAATTCAGCCTGCTCAAGAGCCCGCAAGCGGTAATCAACCCCGCCATCGACGTTGACGACTTCGGTACGTTGATTTAGCAACGCAATTGCTGGCAGAAACCGCGCGCGCTGCAAGCCATCTTTATAGAGTCCGTCTGGAACAATATTTGAGGTCGCCACTAAAACCACGCCGCGCTCAAATAACCGCTCAAACAAACCGGCCAATATCATCGCATCGGTGATATCCGAGACAAAAAACTCGTCAAAACAAATCACTCTCGCCTCATCAGCGATGCGATCCGCGACAATCACAAGGGGATTTTTTTCGCCGGAGAGGGATTTCAGCTCTTTATGAACTCGCTGCATAAAACGATGAAAATGCGCGCGCAATTTATTATCAAACGGCAGAGTGTCGAAAAAGGTGTCCATCAAATAGGTTTTACCACGCCCGACTCCACCCCAGAAATACAAGCCCTTAATGTTAGCCACGGGAGGCTTGCGCCTAGCAAAGCGCGCACTAATACCTGACCAGAATCCCGCAGCCCTTGGCGCGGGCTGAGCCACAAGATCATCGTATAAGCGCTGCAGACACATTACCGCTTGCTCTTGAGCCGCATCATAAGAAAAATCCGGCAGTTCAAGATCACGGCGATATCGCTGTATTGGGGTAGCCATAAGCATGGACCTCGTTCAAGACGGCGCAACTTTACCGACCTGCTTGTGAATTGGCAATTTTTTATCTCGGATTACTGAACCACAGAGCGCGAGCAGTTATACTGCCGTATACGAGAGTGACAAACACGTCGACTCACCGGAGGAGCTTCTGTGCAAGACATTACCACACTGATCGCCGTAGCCATTATCTGCCTACTAAGCGGCGCCGCTATAGGCTATTTCGTCTTGGGCCGACTAAAGCCCGAGCAGCAGAACCGCGCAGCACTGGAAAAACAGTTCAGCGAAATGCAACAGCAACAACAGGACTACCAGCAGCACGTGAGCAGCCATTTCGACCGCACCGGCGAACTTCTCAATGAACTCGCCGAAAGCTACCGCAGCGTGCACAACCACATTGTGGAAGGCGCTCAAAACCTACACAGTTCAGGTATTAGCCCACTACAAGCACTACCAGAAGGCCGCCCAGTACTGGAAAGCAAATCCAATAAAGTAGTGCCATCAGCACCACCACTGGATTACGCCCCTCGCCAGCCAGGCAAAAAAGGCGCGCTACACGAAGAGTTCGGCATGGATTCTGAAAAGAAACCTAAAGAACACATCGAGCCACCGGTAGCGCCGCACCTCTGATTTTTCCGGCCGCCACCCACTGGCACCCGAATTAATCCAACCTAAAAGTCGGCCCTAAAAAACTAGGGCCTTTGCAACCTGCGCCACCGCTAAGCGGGGTTATCAATATCGATAAACTCGTGATGCAAATCAAAACGGCTAGCCAACTCACGCGCTAAGGCCTGCACCCCATAGCGCTCAGTAGCGTGGTGGCCAGCGCCAATATAGTGGATACCCAACTCCCGCGCAGCCAAAATAGTAGGCTCCGACACCTCGCCACTAAGATAGGCATCCATACCCAGCGCGACAGCCTTCTCGATATAGGACTGCGCCCCACCAGTACACCAGCCAATGCGCCGAATTGGCCGGTCGTGACCCAACTCGAGCAAGGGACGCCGCCCCAAAACTTTAGCAACGTGACCGGCAAAATCCTGCGCCGATTGCGGAGCCGACAACACCCCAACATTCCCCACCGAGCGAGGATTATTCGGCTCAAGCCCGCCCTCTACCGTAATACCCAGCCGCCTAGCCAGCTGAATATTATTACCCAACTCAGGATGAGCATCTAAAGGTAGATGGTAAGCAATTAAACTAATATCGTGCTGTAACAACAACGCCAAGCGCCGACGCTTCATACCCACAACACAGGGATCTTCGCCCCGCCAAAAATAGCCGTGGTGTACTATGATGGCGTCAGCCTGTGCGTCTATTGCCGCTTCGATCAAGGCCTGCGACGCCGTCACCCCCGACACGATCCGACGCACATCACTGCACCCAGCCACCTGCAGCCCATTAGGGCAGTAGTCGTTAAAATTTTGCGGCGCAAGCAAGTCATCTGCGGCAGCCACTAAGTCGGTCAATGAAACACTCATACAAGCTCCTAGAAATTCGAAAACGGCGCGAATCATGCTAGGCTAGCACGCCGGCACCCAAGCCGAGGCTAAAACGGCCCATTAGCACATCGCGAGGATCAACTTTTGAAACTGCCCAACCCCAAGACCTTGATCTGGCCGACGCTCTGCGGGGTATTATTGGGCCTATGCATACTTGCCTACCTACCAGGCCAACGCGACCGCGACTACGTTTATGCAGTGGAGCACGCCGCACCGGCAGTCGCCAATATATACACCACCAAGGTTGTGCAACAGCGCCACCCACTTGCCAATGACCCGCTATTCAAACATTTTTTCAGCCGCAACGGCAAAGTCAAACAGCAACTCGAACGCAGCCTAGGCTCCGGAGTTATCGTTAGTGATGCCGGCTACTTACTTACCAATTACCACGTCATAAACGGCGCCGACGAAATATTAGTGCTGCTTCACGACGGCCGCCAAGCCCTAGCCAGCGTTATTGGCAGCGATGCCGACACCGACCTTGCGGTACTCAAAATCGATTTGGACGGACTCACCAGCATAACCATCGGCGACCCCAGTAAAATACGAGTCGGCAATATTGTTTTAGCGATTGGCAACCCCTACGGCTTTGGCCAAACAGTAACTCAAGGCATTGTCAGCGCCACCGGCCGTTACGGCCTTGGCCTAAGCCAATTCGAAAACTTTATTCAAACCGATGCCGCAATCAACCCAGGCAACTCCGGCGGAGCTTTAATCGACACCAAGGGCCGCCTGCTTGGAATTAACACTGCCATCTATACCCAGAGCGGCGGATCAACCGGCATAGGCCTTGCCATTCCCACTGATCTCGCGCTGCGCACCATGAGCGACCTAATCAGTTACGGCCGCCCACTGCGCGGCTGGCTGGGCATTGAGGTGCAACCCGTAGGCACTGGCACAAATGGCGTGGTCATCACCGCCCTAGCCAATAGCGGCCCAGCAGAAAAAGCTGGCCTGAAAATTGGCGACATTCTCACCGAGATTAACGGCGAACAAGTGGGCGATGGTCACGCAGGCATGAAACTAATCACTTACACCCGCCCTGGCGAGCGGGTGCGAATTGGCTTATTGCGTGGTGAAGAGATACTTACTATCGAGACGCAAGTGGCCGAGCGCCCGAATAGCTAAGTCAATCAGCTAGGATGGCCTGTAAAGAGGCAAGCAACACGGCATTTTCTTCTGGGCGACCAATAGTAATCCGCAAAAACTGTTCAATACGGGCTTGCTTGAAATGGCGAACGATTACACCATCTTCACGCAAGTCCGCAGCCAAAGCAGCTGCATCGCGGCGGCTGTGACGACAAAAAACAAAGTTCGCCGCCGAGGGCAATACCTCAAAATCCAGCGCCGTTAACGCTTTCACGAGCTCATCCCGCTCACTAATTACCGCTTGCTGACACTGCTCAAAATAGGCTTGATCGGCAAACGAGGCTACCGCGCCACGCTGCGCGAGTCGATCGAGAGGATAGGAGTTAAAGCTATTCTTAATTCGCTCTAAAGCCTCAATCAAATCTGGGTGACCAACGGCAAAACCCACTCGCAACCCCGCCAGCGAACGCGACTTAGACAAAGTTTGCGTAACGAGCAAATTCGGAAAACGATCCACCAAACAAATAGCCGATTCGCCGCCAAAATCCACATAGGCCTCATCAATAACGACCACCGTCTCGGTATTCACCATCAATAGCCGCTCGATCTCTGCAAGGGGCAAAAAGCTTCCCGTCGGCGCATTTGGGTTTGGGAAAATAATACCGCCCTTCATGCCCGTGTAATCGCCAACCCGAATTTGGAAAGATTCGTCCAGCGGTATCGCCTCGTAGGGAATACCGTACAAACCGCAGTAAACAGGATAAAAGCTGTAGGTAATATCGGGAAATAGCAGCGGCTTACCATGCTGAAACAGACCGTGAAAAATATGCGCAAGCACTTCATCGGAACCGTTGCCAACAAACACCTGCGCGACGTCCACGCCGTGATAATCGGCAATCGCTGCTTTTAACAAATCGCTATTGGGGTCTGGGTAGCGGCGCAAATCATCGCCCAACTCACCCTGTATCGCCGCCAACACCTTTGGCGACGGCCCGTAGGGATTCTCATTGGTATTAAGCTTGGTGAGCTTGTGCATTTTAGGCTGTTCACCAGGCACATAAGGCACCAAGCCCTTAACAAAGGGACTCCAAAATCGGCTCATTTCGACTCCTTTCCAGCATTAGCTGCAGGCAACATTCGATACTCTGCACTGCGAGCGTGAGCAGTTAGGGACTCACCTCTCGCCAACACGGAGGCAACCTTAGCCAGTTCTGCAGCACCCGCTGCCGAACAACCAATAACTGATGAACGCTTTTGAAAATCGTAAACACCCAGCGGCGAAGAAAACCGCGCGGTGCCCGAAGTTGGCAATACGTGATTCGGCCCAGCACAGTAATCACCCAGCGCCTCAGGCGTATAGCGCCCCATAAAAATCGCCCCAGCGTGACGAACTCTTGGCAGCAAGACCTCAGCATTATCTACCGACAACTCCAAATGCTCTGGAGCGATGCGATTACTCAGCGCAATGGCTTCGTCGAGATCCTTCACCAAAATCAGGGCGCCACGCGCCAATAGCGACTGACGAATAATCGCTGCCCGCTCCGACTCTGGCAATAATTTGGCAATACTCGCGGCCACGGCATCCAAAAACGCGGCATCGGGGCTCAGCAAAATAGACTGTGCATCTTCGTCGTGTTCGGCCTGGGAAAACAAATCCATCGCAATCCAATCTGGATCGGTTTTACCGTCGCAGACCACTAGTATTTCCGAAGGGCCTGCAATCATATCTAGGCCAACACTACCGAAAACCTGACGCTTCGCGGTGGCCACATAAATGTTGCCTGGGCCAACGATTTTATCAACCTTAGGTATGGTCTCAGTGCCGTAGGCCAAGGCGCCAACAGCTTGCGCTCCACCCACAGTAAACACCCGATCAACACCGGCAATTGCGGCCGCCGCCAAGACCATATCGTTAACAAAGCCCTTTGGGGTGGGCGACACCATAATCAATTCATCCACCCCCGCCACCTTGGCGGGAATCGCATTCATTAATACCGACGAGGG
The DNA here is from genome assembly GCF_040892635.1 of Zhongshania guokunii. Classification (NCBI taxonomy): domain Bacteria; kingdom Pseudomonadati; phylum Pseudomonadota; class Gammaproteobacteria; order Cellvibrionales; family Spongiibacteraceae; genus Zhongshania; species Zhongshania guokunii. Next base: position 148,474 of record NZ_JBFRYA010000004.1, read on the forward strand.
GTAGGTTGCTTTGCCACCGGGCACGTACAAGCCAACCCGTTCAAGTGGAGTGATTTGTTGGCCCAGCACGGTGCCATCAGCCTCGGTGTAAGACCAAGACTCCTGACGCTGATGCTGGTGATAGCTGCGGATACGCTCGGCTGCTTTTTCCAACGCCGCGCGAACATCCGCGGGAATGGATTGCAATGCCGCCTGCATGCGCGCGCGCGGAATCTCTAGCTCAGCAGCCGTTGCTACATCTACGCCATCAAACTGTTTGGTATAAGCCAGCAATGCCGCGTCGCCGTCGCCGCGAATAGCCGCTAACACACTGGCCACGGTGTTGGACACCATCGGATTGGTCGTTGCCTCCCAATCCAGCAAAGCCGTTAGTGCGACATCAAAATCGGCATCTGCCGCGTTCATGCGCCGAATAAGTTCCGCCATTACACAGACTCCGATGCAGCTTGGCGAGCCTCCACAGCGGCCGTCAATTTGCCAATAATATCTTGAATGCTCTGGTGCTTACGCTTCATCGCCGCCTTGTTAACCACCAAGCGCGAGCTGACATCGGCAATCATATCCCGCGGCTCCATACCATTGGCACGCAGAGTATTGCCGGTATCAACAATGTCTACGATCAAGTCAGCCAAATTCATCAAGGGCGCCAGCTCCATCGCCCCATATAGTTTGATCAACTCGACCTGGATACCGCGCTCAGCAAAATGGCGCCGCGCAACGTTGACAAATTTAGTTGCCACTCGCACTCGGCCGTGAGGCAGTGCTTCGCCAACTCGCCCCGCAGTCATTAAGCGACAGCGGGCAATATTCAAGTCCAGGGGCTCATACATATCTGCCGCGCCGATCTCGAGCAGCATATCTTTGCCCGCGACACCAATATCTGCCGACCCCAGTTTCACATAGGTCGGCACATCGGTACCGCGAATCACAATAAGCTGAATATGAGCGTGATTGGTTTCAAAGATTAACTTGCGGCTGCTGCTGATATCTTCGAGCGGCACAATGCCAGCCTCGGCAAGCAGGGGCAGGGTTTCTTTAAGAATACGCCCTTTGGTTAGGGCGATAGTAACCGGCTGATCCACAAGTAAACTCCAGGAACTGATAAATTCTAATTGGCAACTCGGCGAATATCGGCGCCGAGGGCGAGGAATTTCTCCTCAATACATTCATAACCGCGATCGATATGGTAGATCCGGTCAACTAAGGTTTCACCGTCGGCGACCAAGCCAGCAATAACCAAACTTGCCGAGGCGCGCAGATCACTAGCCATTACCGGTGCACCCTTGAGACGGTTAATACCCTTAATCATAGCGGTATTACCTTCAATAGTGATTTTAGCGCCCATACGGTTCATTTCATGGGTTTGAATCAAACGATTTTCAAAAATCGTTTCGGTAACGTGAGATACGCCATCAGCCACAGTATTCATCGCGGTAAACTGAGCCTGCATATCGGTAGGAAACCCCGGATACGGCATGGTCTTAATGTTCACCGCCTTGGGCTGACGCCCTTCCATGTCGAGGGTAATCCAATCGGCGCCACTTTCGATTTTGGCACCCGCCTCTTCAAGCTTAACGAGCACGGCCTCTAAAGTTTCAGGACCAATATCTCGCAGCCGGATCGAACCGCGACTAGCCGCCGCCGCCACCAAATAGGTACCCGCCTCAATACGGTCGGGCATCACTGAATATGTACAGCCATTTAGCCGTTCAACACCATCGATGGTAATGGTTGCTGTGCCGTGACCGGTAATTTTGGCACCCATTGCAATTAGGCAGTTAGCCAAATCGACAATCTCTGGCTCGCGCGCGGCGTTTTCTAGCACGGTGCGGCCTTTAGCCAGCGCCGCCGCCATCATTACGTTCTCAGTACCACCAACGGTAACCATATCAAACAGTACATGAGCGCCTTTCAAACCGCCCTCAGGTGCTCGCGCAGTGATATAACCTTCGTCGATGTCAATGATGGCGCCCATCGCCTCAAAGCCACGCAAATGCTGATCAACTGGCCGACTACCAATAGCGCAACCACCGGGAAAAGACACCTTGGCGTGACCGAAGTGCGCCAATAAAGGCCCCAGCACCAATATCGATGCCCGCATAGTTTTCACTAGTTCATAGGGTGCGGTAGTTTTAGTGGTCGTAGAACCATTGATTTCAACGCCGAGCCGCTCATCAACAATAAGCTCGGTGCCCATGCTGCGCAGCAGTGCAATCATGGTGGTCACGTCGTGCAAGTGCGGGAGATTGCGGATTAATACCGGCTCGCTAGACAGTAAAGTGGCGGCAAGAATCGGCAGCGCCGCATTTTTAGAACCGGACACGCGAATCTCTCCGGCCAAAGGGCCGCAGCCGCGTATAAGCAACTTATCCATGAAATCTCCTGGAAAGTCCCGTCAGCCTCAGGCTTGGGCTTCCTCGGGGGTAATAGCTTTAATATTAATGGCGTGTAACGAGCCGTCGCGTATCCAATCATTCACCGCCGCATAGACCAGTTGCTGGCGCTTAACCGCACGCAAACCGGAAAATGCTGCACTCACAACACGAACATCAAAATGACTACCGTCACCGCTGACAGCCACTTCGCTCTCGGGAAAATGCTCGGCAAGGCGCTGCTCGATATGGTCTGTTTGCATGACAATTCTACCTGTATTCATCACTAGCGATATCAAGCGCGGAATTGTACGCAATTGCGGTCAACATGGCGAGGTGAATACCCGCAAAGGTCAGTCATGCGGGTATTCAATGCGTGCTAACAAGCGAGCCTTACTTTGCCGCCTGCTCTTCCATAACTTCGCGGGGGGCAACAGTCCAGTTGGCAATAACTTTATCAATATCACCATTATATTGTTTTACTGCCGCATCAAACTGGTTCTGGTAAATCCGCCCCAAATTAAGACCCTCAATTACCACATTACGCAATTTCCAGCTGCCGTCGGAACCCTGACGAACGGTGTAAAGCACCTGATACGGCTTAGCGCGCTCACCGTAAATGTCCTGACGAACACCGACACTGCCAGACAAATCAACGTCATCTGCCAGCGGCAAAACTTCAATCCGGTTGCCATTAAAACCCAACAAGCCCTTGGCGTAGGTATTAATCAAACCGTCTTTAAAGTTATTAGTAAAGCGAATAACCCGCTCGCGAAACAAGGCCCGCTCAGCATCGGTCTTCAAACTCTGGTAATAACCTCGGCTACCGTATTTGCCCATAATGCCGCGAGCAAAACTTTGGAAGTCGACAACATCATCCATTATGCGACGCACTTCATTAGTAAAGCGCTCGGGGTCTTTATCTACATAGCTGCGCGCTTCTTCAATTACCTTCACCAACTCTTGAGTGGTGTCGGCAACGACCTCGTAAGGCCCCTTCTCAGTAGCAGATGCCTGAGCCAGCAGGCCAAAAGTCATCAATGCCGCCAGTAAAATTTGCTTAAACATAGTATCCCCTCGATAAATTTTAACCGCATGAAAACGGCACAACACTGCAAACTGCAAGCTTCGACCCCCTTTTACGGGAAAGTCTCCCAATGTAGAGGCCAGCTAATCCTGTTATTTTGTCACATTGGAAATTATCATAGCTAACATTAGCCCCAGCTTAACGGGCAACTCACTAATTCAGGTAATCTCGTGTGACCACTCCATCATCTTATACTAGCTCTGCTCTACGTGTTATCCGCATGGAAAGAGACGCTGTTGCCGTCCTTGCCGAGCGTATCGACGAAAGCTTTAGTAAAGCCTGCGACATTCTACTCGCCTGCAAGGGTCGAGTCGTAGTGACTGGCATGGGTAAATCCGGTCATATCGGCAATAAAATTGCCGCTACCCTCGCCAGCACTGGCACTCCGGCCTTTTTTGTACATCCCGGCGAAGCCAGCCATGGCGACTTGGGCATGATTACCGCCGGCGATGTCGTTATCGCGCTTTCCAACTCAGGCACCACCGGTGAACTCATTACGATTCTACCGCTGCTTAAACTGCTGGCGGTGCCAGTGATTGCCCTCACGGGCAATCCCGCCTCCGAACTCGCCACTACCGCCGACGTGCACTTAAATGTTGGTGTGGCCGAAGAGGCCTGCCCATTAAACCTCGCTCCCACGTCTAGCACCACCGTTACCTTGGTCATGGGAGACGCACTGGCTATCGCTTTACTCGAAGCCCGGGGTTTCACCGCCAATGACTTCGCATTATCTCATCCCGGTGGCGCCTTGGGCCGCAGGCTGATACTGAAAATAGACAGCATAATGCACACTGGCGACAGCATCCCAAAAATTGTTTTGGGCAGCGCACTGAGCGGCGCCCTGCTCGAAATGAGCAGTAAAACCCTCGGCATGACCACGGTGGTTGACGACAGCGGCGCACTCGCAGGCATTTTTACCGATGGCGACTTACGTCGCGCCATTGACCGCGGTATTGATATACACAGCTGCCCGATCGATGACATTATGACCCGCAATTGCCGCACCATTAAACCTGGCACCATGGCCGCAGAAGCACTGCGCATCATGGAAGATAATAAAATTACGGTACTGGTTGCCGTCAACGACAGCGGCCAACCCGTCGGCGTCATCCACACCCACGACCTGCTCAAAGCAGGCGTAGCTTAGGAAACTGCAGCACCATGCACAGCGTGATTGAAAAAGCGAAAACCATCAAACTACTCGCCATGGACGTCGACGGTGTTCTCACTGACGGCAGCCTCTACTTTGGCAACAGCGGCGAAGAGATGAAAGCCTTCAGCATTCTCGACGGACTCGGCATTAAATTGCTACGTGACGCGGGCATTAAGCCGGCGATCATTACTGGACGCTGTTCAGAACTGGTCAAACGCCGCGCAGGCGAGCTAAAGATTGAACTGATTTACCAAGGCCGCGAAGACAAACTCGTCGCCCTCGAAGAGTTGCGCGCCGACCTCGGTCTTGAAATGCAAGACATCGCTTATGTAGGCGACGACCTACCCGACCTCTCAGCCATTCGCCAAGCAGGCCTTGGCATTACCGTTGCTAATGGCCACCACTTCGTCGCCCGCCACGCCGACTGGCAAACTACAGCCGCTGGCGGCAATGGGGCCATTCGCGAGGTTTGCGAGCTGATTCTTAAAGCACAGGGCAAGCTGAATAGCGCACTGGAACAGTACCTCTAAGATGAAGCAAATTAAATTTACCGTATTCTCGGTACTGTCGGCTATTACCGCCATGGTCGGCACCGTGGTGTACCTCACCCAATTCAGTGAAAGCGGTAAATTAAGCATTGTTGAACGCTTTGAAGCCATACCGGACGCCGACTCACATTTAAGCCAAGTCAGTGGCATAAAATACAGCGCTGACGGTCATATTGCTTATAAGTGGCGCGCCACCAGCGCCGAACGTTTGATATCGGATGGCTCGATAGCATTGCAAGAGCCCTTTTATATCGGCAATATCGCCAACCAGAGACCGTGGACAGCCAGCGCCAAGACCGGCAAGCTGACCCAAGATGGCGAGCATTTAACCCTATTAGATACCGTGCTCGTAAAAGACTTGATTCGCCAAGCACAAATAAGCACTGAGTTATTGCGAATTAATTTAGAAAGCAGCGAAGTTAGTACCGACCAAGCATTAACTCTCTCGCTGCGAAATGGCAAAACCCATTCAATGGGCATGAAAGCCAGCATGAAGAATGAACGAGTTGAACTCCTCGACCAGGTAAAAGGCCACTATGACCCTATCTAAAGCTGCGCTAGTCACCACGCTGCTCCTTGGCGTTAGCAGCATTGCGCTGAGCTTACCCGAAGATCGCAAGCAGGCCATAAACCTAAGCTCCGACCGAGCTATTTATGAAAATAACCAAGGTGTCTACATCGGCAATGTCAGCATGAGCCAAGGCTCACTCAAAATTACCGCCGACAAACTTACAATCATCGAGGCCAATCGCAAGGTAGAAAAAGTTATTGCCGAGGGCAGCCCCGCTTATTTCGAACAGCAACCCAGAGCCAATGAAGGCGTGGTCATTGCCAGTGCTCAGCGTATTGAGTACAGCCTAAAGCAGGAAGAGATTCTGCTGCAACGCAATGCCTCCATCACCCACCAGGGCTCAAAGATCTCCGGTGATCGCGTGGTGTACAGCGGCCGCAAACAAATGGTAGTTGCCGACGGCGGCACCGATGAAAAAGAACATCGCGTTAAAATGACCTTACAACCCCAAGCCATCCCCGACAGCGAAACCGCTGCCGACGACAAGCCCGCTAATAGCCCACCAGCGGAAAGCACCAATAGCGAAGAGTCGCGTTAATTATGCCCGTACTGCAAGCCAGTAATCTCGCCAAAGCCTACAAGGGCCGCGAAATCATTAAGGATGTGTCGCTCACCATTAGCAGCGGTGAAATAGTAGGCCTACTCGGCCCCAACGGCGCCGGCAAAACCACCTGTTTTTACATGATTGTAGGCATTGTGAATGCCGACCGCGGCTCGATCCGGCTCGATGACCGCGACCTTACCCGCTTATCAATTAACGGCCGCGCCAAACACGGCGTCGGTTATTTACCCCAGGAAGCGTCAATATTTCGTAAATTGAGCGTCGCCGATAACATCATGGCCATTCTAGAGACCCGCAGCGACCTCAACCGCAAACAGCGCAATGAAAAACTCGAGGCCCTCCTCCAGGAATTTCATATCACCCATATTCGCAAATCCATGGGCATGTCACTCTCAGGCGGCGAGCGCCGCCGAGTTGAAATTGCACGCGCACTTGCGACCGAACCCAGCTTTATCCTGCTTGACGAACCCTTTGCCGGCGTCGATCCTATCTCGGTAAACGATATCCAAAATATCGTCAAACATCTGCAGGCGCGAGGTATAGGCGTACTAATCACCGATCACAATGTTCGTGAAACCCTCGACATTTGCGACAAAGCCTATATCGTTGGCGAAGGCCGTATTGTCGCCGAAGGTGACGCCAACACCGTACTCAACAACCAGATTGTGCGCGACATTTACCTTGGCGATAAATTTACGCTATAAGCCCACCCGACAGGTTTTAACAGTAACTTTGCGGCCACGCCAAAGGTTCTAAACTTGGCTGTCGCAGTGCACGGCCACCGCCATTGCGCAACACGACGTTTTTATTCAAAGACTACCAGTCTTTTACAAATGAACCGGCACAGGTATTGCAGGCAATGATTGTCCCGACTACACTGAGAGAGAGGCATAATCATTGCCGGTAGAACAAACTCATTTGTTCGTGTTGCCACTGTCCTGTTGTAGAAGCCACTGCCTATGAAACAATCGCTACAGCTCAAAGTCGGTCAAAGCTTGACCATGACACCTCAGCTGCAACAAGCGATTCGCTTATTACAATTATCCACCCTCGACCTTCAGCAAGAAATCCAATCGGCGCTAGACTCAAACCCACTACTTGAAATCAGCGACGAGGGCGAAGACATCGAGGTCAATATCGAACCGACCTCCGCCGAACCCAAAAAGGCCGAAAAAACCAGCGATCAAGAGACAGAAGCGCCACAACCAGAAGCCGACGCCGACTGGGCTGAGCGCAGTGATATACCTGAAGATCTGCCCGTCGACAGCCAGTGGGACGACGTTTACCAAACCACCGGCAGCGGCACGGGCTCAGGCTCCTCGTCGGAAGACAGCGACTACAACAACGATTACCGGAACTCCAGCTCCGACTCCCTACAAGACCACCTGCGCTGGCAGCTTAACCTCAGTCGCTTGTCAGAAATTGACCGCATTATTGCCGAAGCCATTATCGATGCCATCGATGAAAAAGGCCGACTAACCGTTAGCGCCGAAGAATTAGTTGAAGGCTTTGCCAATGAAGACATTGAAATTGAAGAGTTCAATGCGGTTTTACACCTCATTCAACAATTTGATCCTCCGGGGGTCGCTGCCCGCGACTTACAAGAGTGCCTCTTAATTCAGCTGAAGCAATTACCCGCAGGCACAGCCTACGTCGAAGAAGCTAGCCTTGTTGTAAGCCAATATATGGCGCAATTGGGAAATCGCGACTATAACCAGATTATGCGCCGCTGCCGCTTGAAAGAAGAACAGCTTCGCGAAGTGATTAAATTAGTTCAATCACTCAACCCCACTCCCGGTGACGGCATTGGTGCCGACTCAACCGAGTATGTGGTTCCCGATGTGTTTGTAAGCAAGAAGGATGATCGCTGGTTGGTCGAATTAAATCCCGACATTGCCCCCAAAATCCAGATTAATGCCCACTACGCGGCACTGGCGCGGAAAAGCAGCAATAGCAGCGACAACGACTATATTCGCGACAATTTGCAAGAAGCGCGCTGGTTCATTAAAAGCTTGCTCAGCCGCAACGAGACTTTAATGAAGGTCGCCACCAAAATTGTCGAATACCAGCGCGGCTTTTTTGAGTACGGCGAAGAGGCCATGAAGCCACTCGTCCTGCACGATATTGCCGAGGCGGTGGGCATGCACGAATCCACCATCTCACGGGTAACCACCCAAAAATACATGCACACCCCGCGGGGAATTTTTGAGCTCAAATTCTTCTTTTCCAGCCATGTGTCCACCGATACTGGCGGTGAATGCTCCTCTACCGCGATTCGCGCTCTAATCAAAAAACTGGTTGCCGCTGAAAACCCGCGCAAGCCGCTGAGCGACAGCAAAATCACTGACTTACTAGGCGAGCAAGGCATCCAAGTTGCCCGTCGCACCATTGCAAAATATCGAGAATCACTGGTTATTCCGCCCTCAAACGAGCGGAAACGACTAGTATAGTGGCAGTGCCCCTGTTACGGTCATTGTCGTCATACACGCGCCGTGAGGCGCTAGTTATATTCAGCGATGAAGGAGTAAAATATGCAGATTACTGTTAGTGGTCACCACGTTGACGTCACCCCGTCTCTTCGCGATTACGTCAATACAAAACTCGGCAAACTTCAACGACACTTTGACAATATCACCAATACCGACGTCACCCTGTCTGTGGAAAAATTGGTCCAGAAAGCCGAGGCCACCGTTCACGTTGCCGGCGCCGATTTATTTGCCACCTGTGAATCGGAGGATATGTACGCGGCAATCGACAGCCTAACCGACAAACTCGACCGGCAATTAATTAAACACAAAGAAAAATCGCTAGGTCGCTGAGACCTTTCGATCCACTCACTCTCTCTGTTGCAAGAAACCATGATACTCAATTCCATTCTCACACTAGGACGCACCCATAGCGGTGCGTCCGTTACCAGTAAAAAACGTCTTCTCGAATACATCTCTACTGAAATCAGTGCCGATAATGACGAATTTAACGCCGACGAATTATTCAATGAATTGCTCGCCAGAGAACGTCTGGGTAGTACCGGTATCGGCCACGGCGTGGCGATTCCCCACTGCCGCAGCAACCGCTGCTCAGCGATCACCGGCATGCTCCTTAAGCTAGAGCAGCCCATCGACTTTGAGGCCATCGACGACGCCCCCGTGGATCTCGTATTCGCCCTTATTGTCCCTGCCGAAGCCCACGATGAGCACCTCAAGGTTCTCGGCGCACTGGCCACAGCGTTTAACGAGGAAGAGTTTCGTCGCGACCTGCGCAATGCCGACTCCGACCAAGCGCTACTTGAACGTGCATTGAAACCCTAATGGAAATGATCATCCTCAGCGGCCGCTCCGGCTCCGGAAAAAGTACCGCCCTTCACCAACTTGAGGATGAAGGCTTTTATGCCATCGACAATTTACCGGTGTCGCTACTACCTGAACTAGTGCGCGAACTAGCGCAAAACCCGCTGAATGCCCACCAGAAAGTTGCGGTCTGTATCGACGCCCGCAACTCTCCAGTTGGCTTAGCAAAGTTTAAATCGCTCTGTGAACAAGTCAAAAAACACGCTCAACTGCGAATAGTGTTTCTCGATGCTGGTGACGACAAGTTAATTAAGCGCTTCAGCGAAACCCGTCGCCGCCACCCCTTAGCAACCGATTCACTGCCGCTGGCCGACGCGATCAAACTTGAGTCGATCCTCCTCGAACCAATTGTGGTAGAAGCATCGCTGGCAATCGACAGCAGCGACATGACCGTCCACGAATTGCGCGCGACCATACGCGACCGAATTCTTGGCACCGACGCCAGCCGCCTAACGGTGCAGCTGAAGTCCTTCGGTTTCAAGCGCGGACTACCCCTCGACGCTGACCTAGTCTACGATTTACGCATGCTACCCAACCCCCACTGGCAGGAAGGTTTACGTGCCTTAACCGGCAGAGACTCCGCCGTACAAGATTTTCTTAGCAAGCAAGCAGATGTTCAGCAAATGCACGCTGATATTCTGCAATATATACAGACATGGCTACCCAAAATTGAAGCCAGCAATCGCAGCTATTTCACCATCGCCATTGGTTGCACCGGTGGCCAACATCGCTCAGTATATATGGTTGAAACCCTCGCAGAGGTGCTTCGCAACAATTACCCAGACCTCCAAGTTCGCCACCGCGAGCTGCAGCACTAGAGATTACGATGGTCGAAACCAAACTAATAATTATTAATAAATTGGGCCTGCACGCCCGCGCAGCAGCCAAACTTGTCGCCACCACCGCCGCCTATAGCGCTGCGGTTACCATTCGCATTGGCGACAAATCAGTCGACGGCAAAAGTATTATGGCGCTGATGATGCTCGCCGCCAGCAAGGGTACCGAGATCGCCGTTATTTGCGATGGCAGCGACGAAGATGCCGCGATGGCCGCAATACAAGATCTTATTAATCAACGTTTTGGCGAGGGAGAGTAAGATTTAACTTTATTTCACCCGCAACTCCTTCGCGGATTGTTGCGCGGCCCGCTTTAAAGGATAATTAGCCAGACTACTCTTTTAACCATCACGGCTCAGGCTAGGGATAGGTATGGCCCAGACTGCAGACAAGCTTCAAACCGAGAGCCAACTCAAAACCCTCAATGACGCCTTGGGTTCCGGTGGTTTCCTGCAAATCCGCCGCATGCTAAATGGCCTGCCCCCCGCAGACGCCGCCCACCTTATTGAATCCACACCACACAAAATTCGTAGTGTGCTGTGGCAGCTGATCGACATTGAGAATGAAGGTGACATCCTCCAACACCTCAATGACGAAGTGCAGAGCCAATTTCTGCGCCAGATGGACGCCGAAGAAGTGGCCGCCATCACCGAAGGCCTTGAAACCGATGATATTGCGGACATTCTCCAGCAATTACCGGATCGGGTTATTCGTGAAGTTCTCGAGTCAATGGATCATCAGGACCGCCTCCGCGTAGAGCACGTGCTGTCCTTTGACGAGGACACCGCCGGTGGTTTGATGAACACCGACACGATCACCGTGCGGCCTAACATCACCCTCGACGTGGCACTGCGCTATTTACGTCGCCACGAAAGCCTGCCCGAAATGACCGACAACCTAATTGTGGTCAACCGCAACGATCAGTACATCGGCATCTTGTCACTGCGCAAACTGCTGGTATCTGACCCCAGCGTCACCGTTCGGGAAATCATGGACACCGAGGTCGAACCGATCTCGGCCAGCATGTCGTCCAACGAAGTTGCCATGCTCTTTGCCCGTCACGACTGGGTGTCGGCGCCGGTTATAGGCGACGACAGCTTACTATTAGGGCGAATCACCATCGATGACGTGGTTGACGTTATCCGAGAAGAATCCGACCACTCGCTGATGAGCATGGCCGGTTTGGACGAGGATGAAGATACCTTCGCCGCCGTACTCACCACCGCACCGCGACGCGCTATTTGGCTGGGCATCAACCTGCTCACCGCGTTTATCGCCTCTGGGGTAATCAATTTATTTGAAGCCACCATTGAAAAAGTCGTGGCCTTGGCCGTGCTCATGCCAATAGTTGCCAGCATGGGCGGCGTAGCGGGCACCCAAACCCTCACAGTCGTTATTCGCGGTATGGCACTGGGCCATATCAGCCGCGACAATAGCCGCTGGCTGATTAATCGTGAAATCATGGTTGGCGCCATTAACGGCCTGCTGTGGGCGGTCATTGTAGCGGGCGCAACCACGCTGTGGTTTGGCGATCCGCTAATGGGCGCAATCATTGCCGCCGCGATGGTCATCAATTTAATTACCGCAGCTCTTGCTGGCGCCGCGCTGCCACTTATTATGAAATCAATGAAAATAGATCCGGCACTCGCCGGTGGCGTGGTATTAACCACCGTCACCGACGTGATTGGCTTTATGTCCTTTCTTGGCCTTGCCACCTTCTTCTACGCTTAATAGCAACGGAATTTAATGTGACTGACCCGATACCCGAATCAGAACGTCCCAGCAAAACAGCTGTAAAAAAAGAGATGCAGGCCCTTCAGCAGCTCGGGGAGCAGCTGGTTAAGCTCAGCAATAATGAATTGGCCAAGATTCCAATTCACGATGAGCACCTCTCCGAGGCGCTGAGCACTGCGCGCAAACTGACCAGTCGCGAAGCTCTGCGCCGCCAGCTGCAATACATTGGCAAGCTGATGCGCGATACCGACCTCACCGAGATTGAAGCCGGTCTCGCCAAGCGCGAAGAGGGCCAACGGGAGCAGGCCAAACAATTCCAACGCCTAGAGTTGCTGCGCGATGAACTCGCCACCACTGGTGTCAGCGCCATTGAAAAGGTATTAGGGGACTTCCCCCACGCCGACCGCCAGCGCCTGCGCCAACTGGTAATGCAAATCGACAAAGACGCCCAAGCCAAGAAGCCGCCAGCGGCCAAACGCAAACTTTTCCAATACCTCAAAGAACTGCAGATCCACAAACCGGCCGACTAAGCTTTTATCGGCGACGGCTATATGCGGCGATGCTGGGCGACCGGCATAAGCCTGCGCACAGCGGCTTGGGCCTCGGCATCATACTCGGCGCTCACACAGGCCTCGCCCAAGCCCGCCTCAGCTAATACCCGCCCCCAACTATCTATAATTACTGAGCCGCCCGAGGTTTCGCGCTTAGGGTCGTGAACACCCCCCTGATTGGCCGCCACAATTAAGCACTGATTTTCAATTGCCCGCGCGCGTAGCAAGGGCAGCCAATGTGCCCAGCCGGTGCTGCGAGTAAACGCTGACGGTAAGGTAATAATATCGAGTTCAAGGTCTAACATCGCTCGGAATAATTCAGGAAAACGCAGGTCGTAACACACTGCCAAGCCCAGCCGGCCGATACTTGTATCTACCACTGTTACCGCACTGCCAGGAGCATAAGTATCGGACTCCTGATAACGGCCGTGACCATCCGCGACATCGGCGTCAAATAAATGTATTTTTCGGTAGCTGCCCACGCAACTGCCGTCAGCGGCAAACACTAGACTGCACGCATAAACTCGACCATCCTCAGCCGGCAGTGGAATAGTGCCGCCAACCAAGATCAATTTATAGCGACTCGCCAAATCACTCAAAAATACCTGTAAAGGCGCCTCTGCGGCTTCCCGCGCTGCCACTTCTTTAATGTCGGAGCTGCCAAACAACGCAAAATTTTCTGGCAACACCGCAAGCTTAGCGCCCCGCGCGGCGGCCTGTGCCACCAATAATTCAGCCCGTCGCAAATTTACGGCAAGATCATTAACAGACACCATTTGCAGTGCGGCAACAATGACCTTAACAGACGCCTGTACGCCAGAATTGTCGTGTTGCACCTCTGGCCGCGGCGCCATTACTGCATTCCCGGCTTGGCGCTTGAGCGCGCCGCTTCGGCTGGGCTAGCGACCTCGTCGTCAAAAATATTTTTAAAGGTCAGCTCAGGGTCTTGGATCGTGCCCGAAATTTCGTACACCGCACTGGAAAAACTGTCCATCTGCTCTTCAAATACCTTGCTCACCACATACACCCCCGCAGCAGCTGGCAGTCCACCAACAAGCGCCGCCAACCACGGCAAATTACTGCCCACGGGCAAAGTTGCCACTAGGCGCAGATCAGGTACATCGGTTTGTAAATTGATGGCACCGGTCATTTGAAACCGGCTCGACGGTCCGTGCACATCGAGCGGTGATGTCAGTTTTAATTGACCGTCGCCAAGTTGTAAGCCGCCCCGCATGCGATCAAAATAAATGCCTTTTTTGAACACATCGCGAAAATCAAACTTTAGACGGCGGACTATATTAGCCATATTAAAAATACTGAATATTCGCAAAGTGCCGCTGGCTGCATCGGAGCTTTTTAAAAAGCGCCCGTCTTTAAACGAGAAACTAAAATTGCCTGCGCTGTCGACTAACGTCCACTGGCTAGGTGCGCCAGGCCACTCCAAATCTAAATCAAAATTGCCACGGCGAGTTTCCATTACCTTGGGGTAGCCAAAGCCCTGTAAAACGCCGCCCAAGTCGCCAAGTCCAAACTGGCCCCGCAATTGCGACGAGACGTGGCCGCTGTCATCCTGCAGCCAATGTAATGTGCTACTGCCCGCCACCGTCGCTAATTCAATGCCCCGCAGGCTGCCGCGCAAATTATTAAAATGCGCCCCGCCACTATCGCTGCGCAAATCAAAGCCGAGCTGTCCCCAGGCCTCGCCGCCAACATACAGCTGCTTTATGTCAAGATCGACACTCTGCAAGGTACGCGGATCGATGCCAGCCAAACCGCTGCCCTCGCCACTGCTGGGCGCGGGTAAATACAAATGTTCCAAAGTAAGATTAAAGGGCCGGCTCGCTGCCGCACTGCCACGGGGTATATTAATATCACCCAATAATTGGGGGCTGCTAACATGTATGAGCCAAGACTCGGGGTGACTAATCAAGCCGATATCTACCGATTCCAGTAAGTTATCGAAGATCATCAACTCGTCAATCCGCAAATCACTGGCGCTAAACATCATCTCGGACTCGCCGCCGCCGTCGCTCTCGGCAAGCTCAAGATAACGATCAAACACTCGCCGCCATTGGTCGAAATCGGCAAATTCAAGGCGCCCACCAATTGCCATTTGACCAGGCGTAAGTAAATAGGAGCTACTGCCAAGAGGCCTTGCGCCCAGCAATAAGTCGCCGCCAAAGACCTTACCCTCGTGAAAGCCCAACAACAGGCTCAATTGCTCGGCCAAGGTGATTTGCATTACCTGCACATCGCTATCTAGGGGCAAAGTGATATTCATATTGCGTTTTTGCTCTGCCGTTTTATAGAGCGGCTGGGGGAGCAAAATATTAACACCCTGTAAATCGCTATTTACCTGCAAGCTCGGCTCGGCGCCGGTTTGAATATGCAGACGCGCCTTCGTACTACCTGAAAAGAAGCCCATAATTGGCTGAGCGGTCCAGCGCTGCAGATCACTCATCGCAATCAGGCCACTGACGTCGACGTCGAGCTGAGCGCCGGTCTGTTTAATCTTTGCCGTCAATGGTTCGCCAAATAGACGCGCGCGCAAATTGCGGCTGCTCAAACCGCGTTCAGTGTCGTAATGTAAATGCCCTTTCGCCGCGTTTAAACTTAGGCGGTAATCCTTCATTTCCACGCTTGAAAAATCGATGTCGGCATCCACATTTATTGCCAACGCCGGATCATCCGTAAAGGCCATACTAAAAGCAAAATCCAATACCGCCTCACCTTCACCTTGCCAGTGATCAAAGGTTTTCCCCACGTACTGGTGAAGTGGCGTCTCGGTTAACAAACGCTGAGCTTGGGTAAAGTTCGGCTTGGCCGCAGCGCTTACCGTTAAGGTAATATCCCCATCCGATGCAGGAGCCACTGCCGCCCGAAGGTCGTTAACCACTATGCCATCTAGCTGGCCGGCGCCCTCAAGCCAAGCGTCAACATGGCCATTATCAATAAACACCTGCGCGGCACCGGCAGACAACGCCGGCCAGTCTGGCCGAAAAGCCAATTCAATATCAGCCAAGTCTAAATAGAGCTGTACAGCGGGATGATCGTCAGTGGACGCTAACAGTGAACCCCGAAAAATAAACCCTGCAACCTCAGCACGACCACCGCGAATACTTTCCTGCAACCAGTCCAGCAAGGACGCATTTAGCACATTAGGCGTATAGCGCTCGTGCACCCCCACATCCGCATCGCGAGCGCCGATCATCAAGCTCATTTGAGGTTCGACTTCCGTATCTTTGCGCAGTGGCAAGTCCAAACTCAGCAAGGCCGCTATTGGCACGCCCCCATTTTCACCGCGAATCAAGCCACTGTTTACCTGTACCCGCTCATCGTCATAACGCCAATTGAGCTCGGCACTGACCTTTTGCAAAGCAAACGCTTCGTCATATAAATGCGGAAAAGCTAAGGCTAATTGATCGGACTTAAGCAGTAATTTACCCTGTTTGGGCTTGATCTCTAAATACCCAGAAAGCCCACTAGCGGCCGGTGCACCCTGCCAAGCCTCAACGCTGAGTCCACGGGCTTCCGCCCGCATCGTAAAGTCCTCAAGGCCGTCGGCCGAGGTCAATAAATCAAACTGTATATTACGCAGCAGCCCTTTGGGCGCCAATTCTTCAAGGGTCGACTGCAAACCCGGACTAAGGGCATCACTGCCAAGTAGCACGCTATTTGAGACATCGAGGTCGAGCTGGGGAAGGCTAAATTGCCATTTCGACTGCTCTGGGCGGCTCGCCGTGAGCCCAGCCAAATCCAAATCTAAATCCTGCCACCGCGCCTCGAACTCGGAAAAACCTATCCTCCAGAAGCCGTCGCGATGGCTGCCGCTAAAGCGCATATTTACATCGTTAAGCACCACATCGTGGGAGCCCCACAACACCCCAACCGACAGCGCAGGGGTTGCGAGCACCCCATTCAAGCTAACCCGCTGCCCCTGCCGCCAGTTAAGCCACAGCTCGCCACTAACCTCGCTGTCAATTAACGCCGCGCTATCTTGAAACAGCGGTCTTAACGCACTCAAACGGCTGTCTTTTATCACCATATACGCACCGGCGCTAAAGCGCTCAGTATTGCGCGGGTCACCGTAGGCTTCGACCAATAACTGAATATCACCGTCACTGTCGGTATTGAGCTTGGCGTAGGCGCGACGAAATTTATCATCGCTACGCAAAGAGAAATCCTGCGTACTGATCTTCGTTTGAACACCATTAAGATAATGCAGGTTAATTGCAAACAGCTCGAGACTCGCGTTGCGAACCCCAAGCACTGAGTCAATCAGTGCATCTGGGCTGCCACCGCCTTCGGTACTTAGCCCTGGAATAAACCAGCGTCCATCGTCGGCTTGCGCCAAATCTAAATTGAGCTGGCCAATATCGATCTGGCGAATTGTCGGCCGCCCCACAAGGAGGGAGCCAATAACATCAATTTCGATCCGCGCCCGATCGAAACGCAGTGCGGCACTATCCCCGAGTTGGAAATCCAGCAGCTCAATAACCGGAGAAAGTCCCTGCCAAGTCCCGCGCATTGCGCTGGCCTGAAGTTGAACGCCGGAAAAAGCCTCAGCCTGCTGAAATATTTCGTTCTTATAGCGCTCGACCAAACCAATATACTGGCGCCCCAAGCTGGCATAGAGCGCCAGCAGCACTAATACGATAAGTGCGAGACTCCACAGTAGGGTATAGGTTTGGCGAAGTAGGCGCGTAAACACTAATAATCACCCACGACTACCAACGGCCTTGATTGGGGCGAGCCCGCTCACAGCAACACCACGTCATATTGCTCTTGGGTGTATACCGCCTCTACTTGGAAGCGAATACTGGCGCCGATAAATTCTTCTAAATCGGCCACGCTGGACGATTCTTCATCCAGTAAGCGATCAACAACCTCTTGGGATGCCAACACCAATAAACGCTTACTCTCGTAGGCGCGAGCTTCGCGCAGTATTTCTCTAAACACTTCATAGCACACCGTTTCCGGTGATTTCATCGAGCCACGGCCATGGCAGTAGCGACAGCTTTCACACAGAATGTGCTCCAAGCTTTCGCGGGTGCGCTTGCGCGTCATCTCCACCAAACCCAATTCCGACACGCCCGTAATCGAGGTCTTGGCGTAGTCTTTTTCCATGGCTTTTTCCAAGGCACGCAAAACTTGGCGACGGTGCTCGGGATCTTTCATGTCGATAAAATCAATAATGATAATACCGCCGAGATTGCGCAAGCGCAGCTGCCTGGCGAGCGCCGCTGCCGCTTCAAGATTGGTTTTGAAAATAGTTTCTTCAAGATTACGGTGCCCAACAAAGGCGCCGGTATTAATATCAATGGTACTCATCGCCTCGGTCTGATCGATAATCAGATAGCCCCCAGACTTTAATTCCACTTTGCGGCCCAGCGCTTTTTGAATCTCGTCCTCAACACCGTAAAGATCAAAAATCGGACGCTCGCCAGGGTAGTACTCTAATTGCGAGGATATTTCAGGCAGATAATCTTCAGCAAATTGCGCCACGCGCTGAAAGCTCTCACGCGAGTCGATACGAATTTTTTCCAGACCCGGCCTAACTAGGTCGCGCATAGTGCGCATAAATAGCGGCAGGTCTTCATAAATAACGCTCGGCGCCACATCACGCTTCATTCGACGCTCGACAGCACCCCACAAGCGCCGCAAAAATTGCACGTCGGCGAGCATCTCTTCTTCGCCGGCGCCCTCTGCGGCAGTACGCAGAATATAGCCGTCACGCAGCTCACCGCTCTCATCGAGGGCCGCCGATTCCAACAAGCTCCGCAGGCGCTGACGCTCTTCCTCGTCATCAATACGATGCGAAACCCCAATATGCGCTGCGCCGGGCATATACACCAAATATCGCGATGACACAGATAAGCGCGTGGTCAAGCGCGCGCCCTTGGTGCCCATCGGGTCTTTACTGACCTGCACGGTCAGTAACTGGCCCTCCCGGATTTTGGTGCGAATATCCGCGTGCTCGCCATCAGCGGTGTCTAGACTGGCAATATCAGAGGCGTGAATAAACCCAGTGCGCTCTAAGCCAATCTCGACAAAGGCCGCCTGCATACCCGGCAGCACCCGCACTACCTTGCCCTGATAAATATTGCCGGCAATCCCGCGCGAGCGGCTGCGCTCAATATAAACCTCTTGCAACACACCGTTTTCGACCACCGCTACCCGCGTTTCTACCGGCGTAACATTGATTAGAATCTCTTCGCTCATGATCTTACTCTAACCCGATTCCGGCTTCGCTCAGCAAAGCCGCTGTTTCATATAAGGGCAGTCCGACCACCCCAGAATAGCTGCCGGCCAAATGCTGCACAAAATACCCCGCAGCGCCCTGTATTCCGTAGCTACCGGCTTTATCATCGGCCTCGCCAGTAGCGAGATAGGCACTGATTTGGGCTGAACTCAATACTGCAAAGTTAACCTCGGTCACCGACAGTGCCTGCCGCAGTTGACCATCAGCGTACAGCGCCACCGCAGTCATTACCTGATGGCTGCGCCCACTTAACAAATTCAGCATCGTCTCGGCATGGCGACGGTTTTCTGGCTTACCCAAAATTTCACCATCAACAATCACCGAAGTGTCCGCCGCAAGCACTGCTCGATTTGGCGCGAGCGCCACAACCGCCATAGCTTTCTCTGTCGCCATACGCCGCACATACTGCTGTGCATCCTCACTCGCAGCAGGCGTCTCATCAATATCTGCCGCCATCACCTCAAAGCGCAGACCAATCTGCTGCAATAATTCCGCACGGCGCGGCGACTTAGATGCCAAAACCACAGCTTCGACCATATTAATAAACCGCAAACAGGCGCTGAAACCAGCCGACGATAGGCCTCAAGAACAACCATAACAGACCTGTGGTCAACACGGGTAAAAACACCAGCCAATGTGTTTGGGCAACACCATTTATATTTTGTGCCCACTGATCGACCAGTATATGGAACAATTCCAGCAAGGAAATAAACGCAGCCTGCTTGCGCAAACTAAACATCCGCAAACGCTGGTAGGAGACTTGAATAATGTAGGCGATCACTGCCAATGCAAAGGCATTTTGGCCCAGCACCACGCCCTGTAAAATATCCAGAACAATGCCGCACAACCAACTGACAAACACCCCTATACGCTCGGGCAATGCCAACAGCCAATACGCCAACATTAATAAGACAAAGTCGGGACGGGCCCAGGCCCAATCACCGCTTAGAGGCGAGATACTCAGCAGCAGCGCTGCCAACAAACTTACTACAACAAACCACAGCCCGTGCGCATGCGATTCCATGCGCTACTCCTCCGACTTCTGCTCACTGAACACCAGCAAGACATTGCGACTGCGATCAAGTTGCGCCATAGGCCTGGCCCGCACTTCCGCAAAAGGCTGACCAGGATCGATCGACACCTCAATCACCTCGCCAACGGGGTAGCCGCCCGGGAAGCGTCCACCCAAGCCCGAGCTAACCAGTAAATCACCGACCTGAATATCGGTTGTCGCGGCCACATGGGTTAGCGCCAGCTCATCGATAAGTCCGGTTCCTTCGGCAATAGCCCGCAAGCCATTGCGGCTAACCCGCACAGGCAGGGCGTGGGCACTATCGGTAATGAGTAAAACTCGGCTCTGCAACACACCCACTTCAATAATTTGGCCGAGCAGGCCGGTAGCATCAATTACCGGCTGGCCAACAAAAGCGCCGTCGCGACTGCCCTTGTCCACCACCAGCTGGTGACGATTTGGGTCTGAGGCAACAGCCACCACTTCTGCAACCACCACGGTGTCGTTAAGACGCTCAGCAGAGTTCATCAACTCCCGCAGCCGAACATTTTCGGCGCGCAATTCAATGTATTTTTGAAGTTTAGCGTTGAGGATTAGAGACTCGGCGCGCAGCCGCTCATTGTCGGCCATGAGTTCACTACGACTGCTCAGCGTGTCACTGAACTCGCCCATCATGCGACTGGGTACATCAACCACCCAGTAAAACGGCGCTGCCACCAACGACAACTGGGTCCGTACCGGCGCCATAAAATCGAGGCGCTGACCAATAAGAATCAGGGCTAGCGCCACACCGCCAAACAGCAGCAGACGCCCACCCACAGAAGACTCATTGGAGAATACCGGTTTAATTGCTGCGTCCTCCCGCTACGGGGCGAATCATTATTACTCTGCAGACAATATGTCGAGGTGATGACGATCCATCATTTCCAGCGCCTTGCCACCACCGCGGGCAACACAGGTCAGCGGATCTTCAGCAATAATGACAGGTAAGGCACTCTCGTCGGCAATTAACTGATCTATGCCGCGCAGTAGTGCGCCGCCGCCGGTCAAAACAATACCGGTTTCAGCAATATCCGCGGCCAATTCTGGCGGCGATTGCTCCAGCGCGCGTTTCACGCCCTGAATAATCACTTGCAGCGGCTCTTGCAGGGCCTCAAGGATTTCATCGCTATTCAAGGTGAAGCGACGCGGAATACCTTCGGCCAAATTGCGACCGCGCACATCAATTTCACGCAACTCACTACCAGGGTAGGCACAGCCAATTTCTTGTTTAATTCGCTCTGCCGTCGCGTCGCCAATCAAGCTGCCGTAGGTGCGGCGCACATGGGTCACAATCGCTTCATCGAAACGGTCACCGCCCACGCGCACAGAATCAGAATACACTACGCCGTTTAGCGAGATAATCGCGATTTCAGTGGTGCCACCACCAATATCCACTACCATCGAACCAGAGGCTTCGCCAACCCGCAGGCCAGCGCCAATAGCGGCCGCCATGGGCTCTTCGATCAAACGCACTTCACGGGCGCCGGCACTCAGCACCGACTCGCGAATCGCACGACGCTCAACTTGAGTACTTTTACAGGGCACGCTCACCAAAACCCGAGGGCTGGGGCGAATAAAACTATTTTGATGAACTAATTTTATAAAATGCTGGAGCATTTTTTCGGTAACTTGGAAGTCGGCAATAACACCGTCTTTTAGCGGCCGAATAGCAGTAATATTGCCAGGCGTTCGGCCCAACATGCGCTTGGCCTCCATACCCACGGCTTCAATAGTCTTTTGACCATTGTGCACGCGAATCGCCACTACCGAAGGCTCATCGAGAACGATGCCCTGGCCTCGAACATAAATAAGCGTATTTGCCGTTCCAAGATCGATAGATAAATCGTTGGAGAACATGCCACGAATTCGTTTAAACATTAGTATTTATCACCTTATACGGCTCGTATATAGAGACTAGAGCCAGGCTAATGAGACTCGAAGAGATTGCCGCCCGGCAATTTTCGCATGCCCCTGAATTGAAAACTTTGCCACTCTATCAATGGCAGGGATTTAGGGCAAGGCGCAAATATGATAAGTTTAACGGTTTACTGCTGCCTGCCAAGCAATCTCGGTGCCACGCTCTGTTTTTAGCCACAATAGCGGCCCCGAAAAATACGCCTGCGCCAGCCTCAAACCGCCCAAATCAGGTGAACCATGAGTTTAGACCAGAACGAAATTAGCAAACTGGCCCGACTGGCGCGCATTAGTATTGCCGACAGCGACACCGCCGAACTTAGCCAGCGCATTGGCGACATTTTAGATATGGTCGATGTCATGCAAGCGGTAGACACCAGCAATGTGGTGGCCATGGCCAATCCCCACGATGCCGTTCAGCGCCTGCGCGCCGACGAAGTGAGCGACACCAATCAGCGCGAGCATTTTCAAGCTATCGCACCGCAGACCGAAGACGGCCTGTATTTGGTTCCCCAAGTTATTGAGTGAGACCACTGGGCGCGAGCCGCCCACTGCGAAACACCCACTTTAAACATATTGCCAAGAGCCACATATATATGCCCAATCACACGGTTGCCGACATCCTCCGCGGACTGGAGGCCAAAACCTTCTCCAGCGAAGAAATTACCCAACAGTATCTAGACGCCATTGGCGCCCACGACCCACGGTATAATAGCTACATCACCGTGACCGCCGACGCCGCCTTAGCGCAAGCTCGCGCCGCCGATCAAGCCCGCCAAAATGGCAGCGGCGGATTGCTGTGCGGGGTACCCATCGCCCATAAAGATATTTTCTGCACTGAGGGCGTGCGCACCAGCTGCGCTTCCAAAATGCTCGACAATTTTATCGCCCCCTATAACGCCACCATCGTCACTAAATTGACACAAACGGGCACCGTCACCTTGGGTAAAACCAATATGGACGAATTCGCCATGGGTTCATCCAATGAAACCAGTTTTTACGGCGCGGTGCGCAACCCCTGGAATACCGACTGCGTACCCGGCGGCTCCTCTGGCGGCTCGGCGGCGGCAATTGCTGCAGGGCTGGCACCTGCAGCAACCGGCACCGACACCGGCGGCTCTATTCGCCAACCCGCGGCGCTGTGTGGTCTCACCGGCCTCAAGCCGACCTATGGCCGCGTATCTCGCTACGGCATGATCGCCTTCGCATCTAGCCTCGATCAAGCTGGCCCCATGGCCAAAACCGCCGAAGACAACGCCCTGCTCCTGCAAGCGATGGCGGGCTTTGACCCGTTGGACAGCACCAGCATGCAACAGGCGGTGCCGGATTATGTAGGCGGCCTGAACAAAGATCTTAAGGGATTAAAAATCGGCGTGCCCAAGGAGTATTTCAGCGAAGGCCTAGACCCCGCCATCGGCGCAGCTGTTGAAACCGCACTGGACGAATACCGCAGGCTCGGCGCCGAGATCAAAGCCATTAGCCTGCCCCACACTCATTTGGCCGTGCCCTGCTACTATATTATTGCCCCTGCAGAAGCCTCGGCGAACTTGTCCCGCTTCGACGGCGTGCGCTACGGCTACCGCTGCGAAAATCCTAAAGACCTCGATGACCTTTACACCCGCACCCGCGCCGAAGGCTTTGGCGCCGAGGTTAAACGCCGCATATTAATTGGCACCTATGCACTGTCATCGGGTTTTTACGACGCTTACTACCGCAAGGCCCAACAGATTCGTCGCCTGATCAAACAAGACTTTGACGAAGCCTTTAAAGAAGTCGACATCATCGCCGGACCGACCACACCCAACCCCGCTTTTGCATTGGGCGAGAAGGTTAGCGACCCCCTCACCATGTATTTAGAAGACATTTACACCATTGCCGTGAACTTGGCGGGCCTACCCGCCATCTCGCTACCGGTGGGCCTCACCCAAGGCAAGCCTATTGGCCTGCAATTGATTGGCCGCGACTTTGACGAGGCGAGCTTGCTCGCCGCCGCCCATCAGTATCAGCAGCGCAGCGACTGGCACCGCCAAGTCGCGCCCGGCAGCGTATAAGGAAAGCATTATGGAATGGGAAGTAGTTATTGGCCTGGAAGTCCACGTCCAGCTCAACACCAAAACGAAGATATTCTCTGGTTCCAGCACCGCCTTCGGCGCTGAGCCCAACACCCAAGCTAGCGCAGTTGACCTCGCGCTACCTGGCACCCTGCCAGTACTGAACGAACAGGCACTGAAAAAAGCCATTTTATTTGGCCTCGCCATCGACGCCGATATTTGCATGGCCTCGGTGTTCGACCGCAAAAATTATTTTTACCCCGATCTGCCCAAGGGCTACCAAACCACCCAAATGGACTTTCCCATAGTTGGCCCCGGCATTGTCACGATTAGCCTGAGCGATGGCAGCAGCCGCGACATTCGCGTGCACCACGCCCATTTAGAAGAAGATGCTGGCAAATCCCTGCACGAAGATTATCACGGCATGACGGGCATCGACCTCAACCGCGCTGGCACGCCCTTAATCGAGATTGTCTCTGAACCCGATATGCGCAGCGCCGAAGAAGCAGTGGCTTATCTGCGCAAGATCCACTCTATTGTGACCTACCTCGACATTTCCGACGGCGACCTATCGCAGGGTTCCTTGCGCTGTGACGCCAACGTCTCGGTGCGCCCCAAGGGACAAGCGGAGTATGGCACCCGCGCCGAAATTAAAAACATCAACTCCTTCCGCTTTGTTGAGCGCGCAATCAAAGTTGAAGTGCAGCGCCAAATTGAATTAATCGAAGATGGCGGCAAGGTTAAGCAGGAAACACGACTCTACGACAGCGACAAAAACGAAACCCGCGCCATGCGCAGCAAGGAAGAAGCCAATGACTACCGCTACTTCCCCTGCCCAGACTTGCTGCCGGTAGTCATCGAACAAAGCCTAGTGGACCAACTCAAAACCACCATGCCCGAGTTGCCCGACGCCAAGCGTCAGCGCTTTGAACAAGCCTATGGCCTGTCGAGCTACGATGCCGCCCTGCTCACCACCGAGCGCGCCATCGCCAATTATTTTGAAGCAGCAGCAGATGCCGCTGGCGATGCCAAGCTCGCCGCCAACTGGGTAAACGGCGAACTCTCTGCCGCCCTCAATCGCGACAGCCTTGGCATTGCCAATAGCCCCGTTAGCGCCGACCAGCTCGGCGGCTTAATCCAGCGCATTGTCGACAACAGCATCTCCGGCAAAATCGCCAAGCAGGTCTTTGAAGCGCTGTGGAACGGCGAAGGCGACAGCGCCGACGCGATCATCGACAGCAAGGGTTTAAAGCAAGTTTCCGACACCGGCGCCCTCGGCGCGATGGTCGACGACGTACTCGCCGCCAACCCCGATCAAGTTGAACAGTTCCGCGGCGCCGACGAAGGCAAGCGCAAAAAAATGCTGGGCTTCTTTGTTGGCCAAATCATGAAAGCGTCCAAGGGCCAAGCCAACCCTGGCGTTATCAACAAAATTTTAAACGAAAAGCTGGGCGGCTAAGCGCTGCCCCTACAAGCCACAAGGTAATCGATATTATGAAAAAAGATAAAGAAAAGGTTCTTGACGAAGTATGGACCGAAGATCGGGTTAGAGAATTTTTGGCTTCCGAGCCCAAAGCCGGCACCGACGCGGATTTTCACGCCCTGCTCAAAGCCTACCAAAGCATGCGCGCCGACGATTTCGAATTGTTTATTAACATGTTCCTAGAGACCAATCGCAACCTTAATGCCACCGACAAAGCCGGTCGCACGGTGCTTAGCTACGCCAAAGAACACCGCAATTCTGGCGAGCACGTCGCCGCCTTAGCGAGCAAAGGCGCTATTTAAATAGCACCCTTCAACTGCCGCGACTGCGACTAAAGCGGTCGCGGTTTTCCTGTTTTTTAGTCTCACTTTTACGCAGCATAATATACACCGCACCCGCACCGCCGTGTTGGGGCTGCGCGCTGCAATAAGCCTGCACATCCTCCATTTCCGGCAGCCAGCGATTCACATAAGACTTTAATACCGCGCCCTTGGAACTGCTATTGTGGCCGCGACCGTGGACAATAATCACCGCCCGCAAATCCAATTTCATGGCCTCGCGAATAAATTCAAAAACCTCTAGCCGCGCCTGTTCAACCGTCATTTTATGCAGATCTAAACTCGCCTCAATGCGGTATTTACCCTGCTTTAAACGCCGAAATACGCCGTGTTGCACACCTTCACGCTTAAATTCCAAAATATGGTAGGGGTCGAGTAATTCAATATCACCGGTTGATAAAAAATTTCGGCGCTCGCTGCGCGCAGTGGCCGCCTCACGACGGGCGGCAATATTAATATTGTCGACGTCCTGTTTCTTCAGGGCAACCCGCGCATCTAGCTCAAGGCGTTTGACACCGCTCATCTCTTGGGCGAACAATTGCTCTTCTTCGTCCATGCTCACCTCCGTATACGGTAAATTTATGCTCAATAGCCAAGCCCCGCTAACCGGCCCGAATACATCAGCCGCCCAATGCCCACTCTGCGGCCAAGACAATCAATGTGCGGTTGCGGCGGGCAGCGAGCCAAGCAATTGTTGGTGTATGGCCGCTACCCTCGACACCGCCGCCAAACAGCAGGCGGCGAGCATGGCTGGGCCACAGCGCTGTATCTGTGCAGCCTGCGGCCGTCCTAGCATTAGCTAATGCTAAGGCGCTGTTGCCGCCATTTTCTCATAACGGGCGCACTCTGGGGTCGATTGATCGCCCCTGTTTTCAATTTCCTCGCAACTTAAGGCCGCCATTGACTCCATGCAAGCGCTCGCTGGCGCATAGAGCGGATGGGCGCTCGCCACATTGGCGAACTGTTGCTGTATGCTAACGCAGGCCCCCTCCATGCTCTGTAAAATCATGGCGCGCATCTCTGGCGACAAATCACTTTCAGCAACGTCCTTTAAGGCGCAAGATTTCAGCTTTTCGCACATCTCATGATAAGCGTCATCTAGCGAAGCGGCCTGCGTCGCGGCCCCAAAACCCATTAAGGCAAATACTAAAACCAGCAAATTCCTTTTCATCCAGCCTATCTCCCCGCAAATAAATATTCAGACCGCCGCTACGCTTTTTAAAATAGCCAAACAAGGATAAGCTGAAAATCCGATGCAGGCCAGACAGCAGCGAATTCCTATTTAATTGCGACAGCGGTAATACACTATGACAGCAAGCCCACTTAGCGGCCCAGATTATTTATTACGGGGTTTTAAAATAATACGTCAGCCCGGCATTCGCCTATTTGTTGCGATTCCGCTGCTGATTAACATCATTATTTTTGGCGCCTTCACCACGCTCACCCTCGACGCCATGAGCGGCTGGATTAATCAGGTAATTGAGTGGTTGCCAAGCTGGCTGGATTTTCTGCGCTGGATACTGTGGCCGCTGGCGGTGATTTTGGTGCTGGCAATTGTGATGTATATCTTCAGTACCGTGGCCAATATTATCGCCGCGCCCTTTAACGGCTTGCTGGCCGAGAAAGTGGAAGAAATGCTCACCGGCGAGGAAGTGGCAGGCCGCGAGACCATTGCCATGGCAGTCGCCAGCTTCCCCAAAAGTATCGGCCGCGAATGCCAAAAACTACTCTACTACCTTGGCTTTGCCATACTCACCTTAATCGCTAGTTTTGTGATTTCGCCCTTGGCGCCCTTGCTGTGGTTCGCGCTTAACGCGTGGATGATGGCCATCGAGTATTGCGACTACCCCATGGACAATCACAAACTAAGTTTTAAAGAGGCGAGAAAGCGTGTTGGCAGTCACCGCGGCGCCAGCTTTAGCTTTGGCGCCTTAGTGATGTTGGGCACCATGGTGCCCATTTTGAATTTATTTATTATGCCCGCCGCCGTGTGCGGCGGCACCTTGATGTGGGTGGAAAGATTTAAAAACCAAGACTAATTAACGCAACAAATGCTCTGGGGGACGAGTGCAGGGCAGTTTCATACCCAAGGCCTCTTCAATATTAGGCAACAAAAAGGCATCGTCTTCGCAGGCAAAACTGATTGAGGTACCGGTTGCACCTGCGCGTCCGGTGCGGCCAATACGGTGCACATAATCTTCGGCGTCTTCTGGCAGCACGTAGTTAACAACATGACTAACACCGTCGACGTGAATACCTCGGCCAGCTACGTCGGTAGCAACTAAGCACTCGATCTCGCCGTCCTTGAATTGCTGTAAAGTCCGCGAGCGTTTGTTCTGAGGAATTTCACCCGACAAGATACCGCAGCGAATACCCGCTTTTTGCATTTTCTCAAACAGGCGGCGGGTTTCATCGCGACGATTGGCGAAAATAATCACGCTCTTGGCGTTTTCTTCTTTAACAATATTCAGCAATAAGCGGAATTTGTCCTGCGACTCAACCAAATAGACTTTTTGATCTACCGTGTCAGTGGCCACGCTCTCGGGTTCAATTTCAATTTTAACCGGCTCTTTAGTCCACTGCTCGGTGAGCCGCATAATATCATCGGTGAATGTGGCACTGAAGAGCAGAGTTTGACGATGGTTCGTACTCGGTGTTGCCCGCACAATCCGTTTTACCTGTGGGATAAAGCCCATGTCGAGCATACGATCGGCTTCATCAATAACCAAAATTTCGATCTGATCCAAATATAGATCTTTGCGGCCTTCAAAATCCAGCAGCCGACCAGGGGTAGCCACGACAATATCGACCATCCCCGCCAATTTATCCTGCTGCTTTTGGTAATCCATACCACCGATCAAAGTAACCACATTCAAACCAGCGTATTTACCTAAGGCACGGGCGTCTTCGCCAATCTGTACTACCAATTCACGAGTGGGCGCGATAACCAAGGCGCGAGGCTCACCGGCAAAACGCTCTTCGTCAATGGGATTGCTGAGCAGGTCATTAAAAATTGTGATCAAGAATGCTGCCGTTTTGCCGGTGCCGGTCTGAGCCTTACCAATTACATCGTTGCCGCGCAGCGTATGAGGCAGTGACACGCCTTGGATCGGCGAACAGTATTTAAAACCGGTGTCGGCGATGCCGCGCATTAAACGTAGATCGAGATCGAGATCGTGGAAGCGGACCTTGCCCTCTTCTGCAGGTACCGGAAACTGATCCAGACTCCACGCCACTTCCGCCACAGCCTGACCATCGGCGCGAGCGCGCCCCCGTGGCGAGCGTTTGCGACCTTCGTGGGCTTTGACTGGAGCAGCGGCTGGGCCGGCCTGTCCGTGCTGATTATCGACAGTCGCGACTTTTTCTGGCGCTGACGATGCTTTACCTGAGCCGAACAACTTTTTTAACAAAATTCACTCTTCTTAAATTGCACAATAATTACCCATTCTATCACCATTCACTGGTGACACGCCCAAATGCAATTACAGCCGACTAATTAGCTATTTCACTGGAGTTTAGCCGCTTGTTCATCAACGGACTTGTCGCGAGGATCTTCCTGAGACTCAGTTGTAAGCTCGACTGGAGCGTCGGCCTTAGGATCGACTTTCGCTTCCGCTTCAGCTTCGGGCGCCCATACGACAACCTGCGGCTCCGCCGCGTCAGCGGCCTCCTGTTTAGCCACCTTGGCCGCTTTGCTGGCCTGCACGCGAGCCCGAGCGTGACGATCTAAATAATAATCCACGCTAAACCAGCGACCACCCCCGCTAAACAGTAAGCTGAGGAGCATAATAAAATAGGTGGCGGCAAATTCAATACCGTTGTTCAGCACCACAATATTGCCTTTTGCACTTAACCAAGCGTAGTTGCCGTATTCATCGAGAATGCTCCGCGCACTTGCCAAACGGTCGGCCACCCCCTGACTGTTTTCCATGCTGGCGCGCGCCGCGGGCAACCCTAAATCTGCCAAAGGTTTTGCGGTACTCGTCGCTGGGTCGCTGGGGGCGATGGCAAACCAACCATTATCCCAATGCACCGTTATCGCCGCCACTAACATGGCCACCATTAAGGGAATGCTGGCCCAGCGCACCGCAAGACCAAACAGCAACAAAAAGCCGCCAACCAATTCCGCATAGGTAAGCAATTGTGCCAGCAGCTCTGGCTCTGGCATGCCTAAACCGCTGCCTAACCACTGAGTGATGGCGTCGAGGTGGTGAAATTTATACAGGCCAGCAGCAATCATCACTGGCGCCAAATACAGTCGAATAAGCAGTGGCGCCAAGCCGTCTAGTTTAGCCAGCAAGCCAAATAGGAAATCGTGTAAGCCGTAATATGCCCTGAATAACAAAGCCATAATCGCCCCTCATTTTTATAATTATCGTTATCGTGCTTACAAAGTATAACTAGATGCGGGCAGAACTGCACACCGGGCAAGCAGAGTCGCGACGCAGGTTTAATTGGCGCAGCTCCATATTAACGCCGTCGATCAATAATAAGCGCCCCACCAAAGGCTCGCCCAAACCCGACAAACACTTCAATGCCTCCAGCGCCTGCATACTGCCAATAATGCCAACGACAGGCGCCAACACCCCACTCTCGGAACAATTAAGCGCCGCATCATCAGCCTCGTGATACAGGCAGCGATAACAGGGTGAGTCCTCACGGCGAAAATCAAATACCGACAATTGGCCTTCACCGCGAATTGCCGCGCCTGAAACCAGTGGTTTGCGCGCGCTATAGCATGCTTGATTTAAGGCAAAGCGGGTGCTGAAGTTATCACTGGCATCCACCACTAAATCGACCTTAGCCACCGCGCTTAGCAAAGTATCACCACCCAAACGCAAGGGGTATTTCAGCAATTTAGTATCACTGTTTAAAGCGCAAATACTATCCGCCACTGAGTCCACTTTGAGGCGGCCAACATCATTACTGCCATGAGCGATCTGGCGCTGTAAATTACTCAAATCAACGGTATCGTCATCGGCCAAATGAAGCTCACCCACCCCCGATGCAGCCAAATACAAGGCTACCGGGCAGCCCAAACCGCCCATACCAACAATCAGTACGCGACTGCCCAGCAGCGCCTCTTGGCCACCCACATCCAAACCTGGCAATAAAATATGGCGGCTATAACGCAATAATTGTTCGTCATTCATCGCGCCACACTCCCCAGCTAATTCGCTCATTACCGCCATAGTCGCGGCGGGATTCTACACCGCTAAAACCGCGTTCACTCAAAACCTCGCGCACCGCCGCAGCTTGTTGAAAGCCGTGCTCTAACAAGAGCACTCCACCGGCGACCAAATAGCTCGGCGCGTGGCTAATAATATGTTTAAGATCCGCCATGCCGCCATCGGCCGCAACTAGGGCCGAACGCGGCTCAAAGCGCACATCGCCCTCTAGTAAATGGGGGTCTTCAGCGTCGATATACGGTGGGTTGCTCACAATCAATTGATAAAGACTGGAGCCAGCGTCGGCAAACCAGTTGGACTGCTGAAAGCGCACATTAGTCAAACCCAGCGCCGCTCGATTTGACTCGGCCAGGGCCACAGCCTCTGCCACACAATCCAGCCCCAGCACTTGAGCATCAGCACGTTCCGACGCCAATGCAAGAGCAATCGCCCCTGTGCCGGTACCCAAATCAAGAATCAGAGGTTGTTGTTGAGCGTCGATTACTTCAAGGGCGCGCTCAACTAGGCACTCGGTGTCTGGACGGGGAATTAAACTAGCTGGCGACACCGCCAGCGACAGCGACCAGAAATCACGGTGTCCGAGGATATGAGCGATAGGCTCGCCCGCCAGACGTCGGGCAAAAAGCGCCTCAAACTGGGCCAGCTCAATCGCCGTCAATTCCCGCTCCGGCCAACTGTATAAATAGCTGCGGGGCTTACTAAGACAGTGACAAAGCAGTAGCGCCGTATCGAGATCGGCGCTATCACTCAGCGCCGCTAATTGGCCCCGATATGCTAGGGCCTCAGCAATGCTGAGAGTCGACATTATTCCGCCAGTGCCGCCAAGAGATCGGCCTGGTATTCTTGACGCAGCGGCGAAATAATATGATCGACATCGCCCTGTACAAATTCATCTAATTTATACAGCGTAAGGTTTATACGGTGATCAGTTACCCGACCCTGCGGAAAATTATAGGTGCGAATCCGCTCTGAGCGGTCGCCGCTGCCAACCAAATTACGGCGCTCAGTCGCCTGCTCCGCCAAGTTTTTACTACTCGCGGCATCGTTCACTTTTGCTGTTAACAAGGACATCGCTCGGGCCTTGTTTTTGTGCTGCGAGCGCTCGTCCTGGCACTCCACCACAATACCAGTCGGGATGTGAACAATACGCACCGCCGAATCGGTGGTGTTAACGTGCTGACCACCCGCGCCGCTCGAGCGAAAGGTATCGATACGCAGATCGCCCTTATTAATTAAAATCTCGTCGGCTTCCTCTGGCTCAGCCATCACCGCCACGGTACAGGCCGAGGTATGAATGCGGCCCTGAGATTCGGTTTCTGGCACCCGCTGTACGCGGTGCGCGCCCGATTCAAATTTAAGGTGGCCGTAGACCTCTTGGCCAGCCACTCGGCTAATCACTTCTTTGTAACCGCCATGCTCTCCGTGGCGCTCACTCAAAACTTCAACACGCCAACCCTTGCGCTCGGCATAGCGAGAGTACATTCGAAATAGATCACCAGCAAAAATTGCTGCTTCATCGCCGCCAGTGCCCGCGCGAATTTCCAAAAACACGTTATGGGAATCATTGGGGTCTTTGGGCAACAGCAAAGTTTGCAGTTCTAGCTCCAAAACCTCTAATTTGGCCTTGGCTGCTTTAACTTCGTCCTCGGCCATTTCCCGCATTTCGGCATCGTCTTCGCTCAACATAGCCGTGGCTTCGGCGAGATCTTGTACAACCTGACGATAGTGGCCATAGCCTTGTACTACGGGCTCTATTTCTGAGTACTCTTGGGACAGACCGCGAAACCGATCCTGATTACCTATAATTTCCGGATCGCTGAGCAGTGCGCCGATCTCTTCATAACGGTCAAGTAAATTGTCGAGTTTACTGACAAGGGAGGCCTTCATATTAACTCACTTAATTTGGGTGGTGATGTTCAGGATTCGCTGTCTTTAAGCTGAAATAGTTCTCGCGCCCAGTGGACCAAATCGGTTCGGCCCTTAGCGCCCGCCGCTTTTATTTGAGTTGTTGGGCTGTGTATTAATTTATTCGTTAGACCCCGAGCTAATTGTTCAAGTACCTGCTCGGCGTCGTCACCCTTCGCCAATTGGCGCAGCGCCCGCTCTAGCTCGGCATCGCGAAACTCTTCGGCTTTGGCGCGATAATCGCGCACGGTTTCGACCGCGTCCAGTGCTCGTATTTGGATTTGCCAGTCAACAAGGGCTTTGGCAATAATATCATCGGCTTTGCGCGCCTCACTTTGGCGAGCGCGCTTATTTTCTTCAACAATCTCGCGCAAATCGTCCACGGTGTATAAATACACATCGGCCAGTTCAGCGACCTGCGGCTCAATATCGCGAGGCACTGCAATATCGACCATCACCATGGGGCGGTGTTTGCGCTTTTTTAGCGCACCCTCGACCGCGCCTTTACCTAAAATTGGCAGCTGACTGGCAGTCGAAGCCACCACAATATCGGCATCAACTAAATATTTAGGCATATCTGAGAGCATCACTGCCTCAGCGTCAAACTGCTCAGCCAATACCCGCGCGCGATCCAAGGTCCGGTTAGCGATAATAATACGCTTCACACCTTTGTCATGCAGATGGCGAGCGACCAGTTCGATAGTTTCACCAGCGCCAATCAATAGCGCGGTGCAGCTGCGCAGGGAAGAGAACACATGCTGGGTTAAGTTAACGGCGGCATAGGCTACAGAAACGGGGTTTTCACCAATACCGGTGTCAGTACGCACCCGTTTAGCCACCGAAAACACCTGAGCAAAGGTGCGGTGCAAGGCACCGTTGGCGGTGCCGGCGTCTACTGCTTGGGCATAAGCGGTTTTCATTTGACCAAGAATTTGCGGTTCGCCCAGCACCATCGAATCGAGACCGGCAGCCACCTCCATCATATGTTTAAGAGCTAACTGACCACGGTGATCATAGATGCAAGCCGCAAGCTCGGCGCGATCAATATGATGATAAGCAGCTAGCCAGTCCAGCATACCGTGCACGGTGGCATCGGCCTCATCGCTAATAATGCCGTATAACTCAGTGCGATTGCAGGTCGACAAAATCGCCAGCTCAGACACCCCGATACTGGCTAGCGCATCGCGCAGCGCAACTGGCATTTGCTCGGGCACAAACGCCACGCGCTCGCGCACCGCGACCGGAGCCGAGTTATGGTTTATGCCAATTACGAGCAAATTCATTAAATAATGGGCGCCTAGCTTTACGGGTTTACGCGGGAACAGCGGTGAATTTTAGCAAGATGAAGGCCAAATGTGGATTTTATTCCAAGCTTGTTCCAAACAATGTTTTTCTGCGAATTTAATAGAGGCAATAATGTCCTAGCTAATTGCCCTGCAATCACCGAAAAAGCAGGGCCTAAAACAGCCCAAAACTTTGACTCTAACTCATACGTAATAGCCATGCTAAGATTGGCCTTCAAATTCTGTGGTGATATATAAGCTATGCGTTCTGTCTTTCCCTACCTGCTGCTGACAATAGTGCTTCTTAGCGGCTGTGCGAGCCAAACACCAACCAGTGACGCAGAACTCGCAGCGAACTCAAGCCCCAGCCAGCAAACCAAACAAAAGACCATCCGGCCCTTCCCCGAAGACACTTTTTTCGATTTATTGGTTGCCGAGATGGCCCTGCGCTACCACGACCTCGACACCGCGCTGGACAACTACAGCTACCAAGCAGATACAACCGGCGACCCAGGTGTGATCACCACCGCCGCTAGACTCGCTCAGTACCTAAATCGCGACGATGTCGCCGAAAATTATGCGCGGCAGTGGTTGCAATTTGAACCCGAAAACGCAGAAGCCCACTATATAATGGCCTCAGCCCTATCTCACGGTCAGCGCCCATTAGACGCATTTCCCCACATGACCAAGGTTATGGAATTGGGCGGCGACAGTAATTTTGCCGCCTTGGCCGCCACCGTATTGTCTCGCGATGAGAAAGACCAGGGGGCTTTCCTCACCCTTTTAGATAATCAACTTGAGCGTCATCCCAATGAAAACAGCCTCAAAATTGCCAAAGCCCTAATCCTGCAATACCAACAGCAAGAAACCGCGGCACTAGCCCTAATTCAACAAGTGCTTAATGACGAGCCCGACAATCCTCACGCCCTGCTCATCGAAACCCGAACGCTTGCGCAACTGGGCCGCGACGACGAAGCCCTCGACCGCCTGCGCTACGCGGTCGACCAAAACCCCAACCACAAGCGCCTGCGTCACGACCTAGCGCGACGGCTGGTAAAGACCGACTTATTCCAAGCCAAAGCCCAATACGAACTTCTGGTTAGGCAGAATCCCGACGACAGCGACCTGTTGCTGGAGCTCATGCTGATCAATCGCGAACTCAGCAATACCGACGAGGCCGCCCAGCAACTCGAGTCTCTTAGCGATACCCCAGCCCACAGTAGCCGCGCCCACTATGTACTGGGCCGCCTTGCCGAGGAAGATCGCAACTGGCCCGAGGCGATTAACCACTACCAACAAGCCACCGCCAACCCCGAGTTCACTCCAGCCAGCCAGCGCCTAACCAGTATCTCGCTAAGCCTCGACGGCGCTGAAAAGACTCTGGAGCTATTACAAGTGCTGCGCCTGCGCCTACCGGAACACAGCAGTCGAATTTATCTACTTGAAGCGGAAATACTGCGCAAAGAAGCTCACTACCAGCGCGGTTACGACTTACTGAGCACCGCCCTAAGCAACAACCCAGACGAGGAGCAACTGCGTTACGCCCGCTCCTTATTCAGCGAAAAGCTCGGCAATCTCAAGGCCGTAGAAGCAGACCTCAGACACATTATTACCCGCGACCCAGAAAACGCCACCGCACTCAACGCCCTCGGCTACAGCTTGGCCAACCTCAGTTCACGACTAGACGAAGCCGAGGCCCTAGTGAAGCGCGCGCTTGTGCTTGAGCCAGAAGACCCCGCCATTATCGATAGTTACGGCTGGATACTGTTTTTAAAGGGCAATACCGGTGGCGCCATTAAGATGCTGGAAAAAGCCTATAACAAGAGCCAAGACCACGAAATAGCCGCTCACTTTGGTGAAGCCCTGTGGACTAGCGGCGACAAGCAGCGCGCCCAAAGTGTTTGGGAAACAGGCTTAAAGCACACGCCCGACAGCCCCATAATTTACGATACCCTGCGCCGCCTGGAGCTATTCAATGATTAAACCCACGCAGCGCCAACTTGCTAAATTTAGCGCCGCCCTATGCCTGCTATTACTTGCTGGCTGCGCAACAAGCCCCGAGCGCTATCCCAACAACAGCGCCGAGCAATGGCAATTAAAGGGCAAGATCGGGCTTTGGCATGACGACAAAAAAGAAAGTGCCACTATTGATTGGCAGCAATGCAGCGCCGAACAGCTACACATTCGTCTCAGCGGACCGCTGGGCAGCGGCGCTATTGAATTATTTTCCGACCAACAGGGCGCCAGCCTCAGCCAAAACGGCGAAACCCGTCGCGCCGAGAACATTGAAAGCCTCGCCGCCCAAGCTCAGTGGCCCCTACCCGTCAACGCCCTGCGCCGCTGGGTGCGAGGACGCGCTGCGCCGCAGCTAGAGCTGAGCACCCGCATCAATACCAGCGGCCAACTTGAGCAACTGGAACAAGCCGGCTGGACCATACTCTATCGCTACAGCCACCCCCAACAAACACTCCCCGAGCGAATCGAAGCCAGCTCCGCCGACACTCGGCTAGTACTTATGGTGCGCGACTGGAGCGAGCAAGTGAGCGCGTGCACCCCACAATGACCAGTCTTGAGCTGCCCTGCCCCGCAAAAATAAATTTATTTTTGAATATTACCGGCCGCCGCGCCGACGGTTACCACGAACTGCAAACCGTCTTTCAGTTGCTCGACTACGGCGATAGCTTGCGGCTCTCGCGCCGCGCCGACGACCAACTGCGCCTGCTTCCCGCGCTCGACGGCGTCGCCGACGACGATAATTTAATTATGCGCGCCGCGCGGCAATTACAGGCACTTCACCCCCTCAAGCGCCTTGGCGCCAACCTCTCGCTAATCAAGCGTCTCCCCATGGGCGGGGGTATTGGGGGCGGCAGCTCGGATGCCGCGAGCACTCTAATAGGCCTTAACGCGCTATGGGACCTACAGCTCGATTTGGCGCAACTCGCCGAAATCGGCTTAAAACTCGGTGCCGACGTACCCGTTTTCGTGCTCGGCAAGACCGCCTGGGCGGAGGGAATCGGCGAAAAACTGAGCCCCATACAGACCCCAGAAAGCTGGTTTGTGGTGCTAAAACCAGACTGCCATGTGTCGACAGTAGAAATTTTTTGTCATGAACAATTGACACGCCATAGCTCACCGATCAAAATAGCCGCCTTTCTTGAGGGAGGTAACGGAAATAGTTGCGAACCACTGGTTCGAAAACTGTATCCAGATGTTGATAAGGCTTTGATTTGGCTGAATCAATTCTCTCCCGCAAAGCTGACCGGAACAGGCGCATGCGTGTTTGCCAGCTTTCAAGATCAGGCAACTGCCGAGGCAGTTTGCGCGCAGCGACCGAATAATATTGACGGTTTTGTTGCCCGAGGTGTAAACACCTCGCCACTGCATAAAGCACTGGGCATTCTCTAACGCAGACCTGAAAAGTTTAATTGGGGTGTCGCCAAGTGGTAAGGCACTGGGTTTTGATCTCAGCATTCGTAGGTTCGAGTCCTACCACCCCAGCCATTTTAAAACTCGCCGCGTAAAGCGGCTTGTAGCTTCAAATCAGCGGCCTGAGCTAGATACGATAAGCACAGGCCCTGAGAGCCAGCCAATTGCGATAAATTGGCAACGCACACCACCCGAAATTCATTAACACCAGCCCTACAGGACGCCGACCGTGCCCAAGATGATGGTCTTCACCGGCAATGCCAACCCCGAACTTGCTCGTAAAGTCGTAGAACATCTGCACCTGCCACTAGGCGATGCGATCGTTGGCAAATTCAGTGACGGCGAAATTTTCGTCGAAGTGAACGAGAACGTACGCGGTGCCGATGTCTTTTTGCTGCAACCCACCTGCGCGCCAACAAACGACAACCTGATGGAACTCATCGTAATGGCCGACGCCATGCGCAGAGCCTCCGCCGGCCGTATCACCGCCGTTGTCCCCTACTTTGGTTACGCACGCCAAGATCGCCGAGTGCGCTCACAGCGCGTACCTATTTCGGCCAAAGTGGTTGCCGATATGATGAGCGGCGTTGGCATCAACCGAGTATTAACGGTTGACCTACACGCAGAACAAATTCAAGGCTTCTTTGATGTGCCCGTCGACAATGTCTACGGCTCGCCCATCTTGCTAGACGACATCAGCCGCCAGCAATATGAAAATCAAATGGTGGTTTCACCCGATATCGGCGGCGTTGTCCGCGCCCGCGCCGTTGCCAAGCAATTAGACGACGCCGACCTCGCCATTATCGACAAGCGCCGCCCCGCAGCAGGCATAGCGCAAGTTATGCACATTATCGGCGAAGTTGAAGGAAAAACCTGCATCTTAGTCGACGACATGGTCGATACCGCAGGTACGCTTTGCAAAGCTGCAGAAGCGCTCAAACAGCATGGCGCCGCAAAAGTTGTCGCTTACTGTACACATCCTGTATTATCCGGCTCCGCCATTGCCAATATCAATGGCTCACAGCTGGACGAATTGGTGGTAACCGACACCATACCGCTGTCGGAAGACGCAAGAAAATGCAGCAAAATTCGCCAGTTAACCCTGGCAAATCTATTGGCCGAGTCAATCCGACGGGTCAGTAATGAAGAGTCGATCAGCGCCCTGTTCCGCTAAGCACAACGTTTAGCACCTAGGTTTTTCGACATTTACCGCCGCACTGGTCGCAAGTCGGCGGTTTTCGCGTTATTAAGGAGACAAATATGTCTAGCGATTACACAGTTAGCGCAACAGCACGCGCAGATGTAGGGAAAGGTGCGAGCCGCCGCCTACGTCGTCTGCAAGGTGAAATTCCAGCTATCGTTTACGGTGGCGAAAAAGCACCACAAATGCTCAACCTGATCCACAAAGACTTGATCAGATTACTCACCGACGAAGCTTTCTTCACCTCCATCCTGACCTTGGATGTTGATGGCCAGAAAGAGTCTGTGATCCTGAAGGATCTGCAACGTCACCCTGCGAAGCTGCGCGTACTTCACGCCGACTTCCTGCGCGTTGATGCCGACACCCCAATCACACTTCACGTACCACTGCATTTCATTAATGAAGACAGCTGTGTTGGCGTTAAGCTTGCTGGCGGTAACATCACTCACGCAATGACCGACATTGAAGTTCAGTGCTTGCCGAAAGACTTGCCTGAGTTCATTGAAGTGGATATGGCTGCAGTAGAAGCCGGCACCATTCTTCACATTTCTGACATCGTATTGCCTGCTGGCGTAGAAAGCACAGCATTGGCTCTGGGCGAAGATCACGATCACCCAGTAGTTCACGTCCACGCTCCACACGGCGGCGCTGACGAAGAAGAAGCTAGCGACGAAGAGTAAGCAATAAACTAACGGCCCCTCGGGGCCAATAGTAACAGGCGCCCCATTGACTACGATAAAACTGATCGTTGGACTGGCTAATCCCGGCCCGCAATATCACGATACTCGTCACAATGCGGGCGCTTGGTTCGTTTCAGAACTAGCTCGCCAGCATCATTGCACCCTCAGCGGTGAATCTCGGTTTTTTGGCGACACCGCCAGAATCCAGTACCAAGGCGGCGATCTACGCCTATTAATACCTACCACATTTATGAATCGCAGCGGCCAAGCTATTGCTGCACTCGCTAATTTCTACCGAATTCCGCCAGAAGCCATTCTCGTCGCCCACGACGAACTGGATCTTGCTCCCGGCTCCGCCCGTTTTAAAACCGCTGGCGGTCACGGCGGCCACAACGGCCTGCGCGACACCATTGCCCAACTGGGCAATAACAACAACTTTCACCGCCTGCGGATTGGCATTGGCCACCCCGGCAGCGCAGCACAAGTTACCAATTATGTTCTTGGCAAGCCCCCCGCAGACGAACGCATCAGCATCGACCGCTGTATCGACGAAGCCCTGCGCAGCCTCCCCGACGCCGTCAACGGCGACTGGGCAAAAGCCATGAACCAACTACACAGCTACAAACAAGGGTAATATCACATGGGATTTAACTGCGGCATCGTCGGACTACCCAATGTCGGCAAGTCCACCCTCTTCAATGCATTGACCAACGCCGGCATTGACGCGGCCAATTTCCCGTTCTGCACCATAGAACCCAACTCGGGCATAGTGATGGTACCGGACCAGCGCCTACATGCCCTGGCGGCCATTGTTAAGCCCGAACGCGTACTGCCCGCCACCATGGAATTTGTCGACATTGCCGGCCTCGTAGCCGGCGCCTCCAAAGGTGAAGGCCTAGGCAACAAATTTTTGGCCAATATTCGCGAAACTGACGCAATCGCCCATGTGGTTCGCTGCTTTGACAACGACAATATTATTCACGTTGCCAATAAAATCGACCCCGCCGCCGACATCGACATTATCAACACCGAGCTCGCGCTGGCCGACATGGAAAGTATCGAAAAACAATTGCAAAAGGTAGTTCGCGTTGCCCGCAGCGGCGACAAAGAAGCCACCGTACTTAAAAACCTGTTTGAGAAGCTCCTCGCCCACCTCAACGAAGGCAAGCCCGTGCGCTCGCTAGCACTAGACAGCGATGAAATGGCCCGCACCCGCACCTTGCATCTGCTCACCATCAAGCCGACCATGTACATCGCCAACGTCAACGAAGACGGTTTTGAGAACAACCCCCACCTTGACGTAGTGCGCGCCATTGCCGCTGAAGACGGCGCCATTGTGGTGCCGATATGCAATAAACTTGAATCTGAAATCGCCGAACTCGACGACGAAGAAAAAACCGAGTTTCTCACCGACCTCGGCATGGAAGAGCCTGGACTAGACCGCGTTATCCGCGCCGGCTACCAACTGCTAGGCCTGCAAACCTATTTCACTGCCGGCGTGAAAGAAGTACGCGCCTGGACCATTCCTGTCGGCGCCACCGCCCCCCAATCGGCCGGTGTTATCCACACCGACTTTGAAAAAGGCTTCATCCGCGCAGAAGTGATCGCCTACGACGACTTCATCCAATACAGCGGCGAACAGGGCAGTAAAGACGCCGGCAAATGGCGATTGGAAGGCAAAGATTACGTTGTTAAAGACGGCGACGTCGTCCATTTCCGCTTCAATGTTTAAACTGCACTTATCCGCACTTGACATAAGAGCCGGAAGCTTGGAAAATGCGCGCCTTCTCTGAACACAGAGAACTGTGGCAAGGTAGCTCAGTTGGTTAGAGCACAACACTCATAATGTTGGGGT
This sequence comes from Zhongshania guokunii, assembly GCF_040892635.1. NCBI lineage: Bacteria > Pseudomonadati > Pseudomonadota > Gammaproteobacteria > Cellvibrionales > Spongiibacteraceae > Zhongshania > Zhongshania guokunii. Next base: position 189,876 of record NZ_JBFRYA010000004.1, read on the forward strand.
CGGCGGTTCGAATCCGCCCCTTGCTACCATTATTCTAAAGGCCTAGCCGGTTAGTAACCGCTAGGCCTTTTTTTATGGATCACATTTGGTTCACATTCCCCTAACAAAAAAAGACAATCCATCTAGACGCCAGCCCTCTTAATGACATTTAATTTCGTGTAATCTTCGCTCGTTAGTGAGATCGTCGGCCTAATGTCGCTACATTCACTATTAATTTCATAGTGGACGGGCACTTTTCAATACCAAGGAATAGGTATGCAAGTTAGCCAGTTAATAATCCAAAACTTCCGCGGCATTAAGAACGCCGATATCGCCTTTGATGGCCACTCTCTTCTTGTGGGCACAAATAATGTCGGGAAATCTACCATTTGCGAAGCCCTAGAGCTTGCCCTCGGACCAGATAGACATCGCCGATTCCCAGTAGTCGAAGAGTTTGATTTTTACAATGCCGAGTATTTATGTGAGAAAGAGCTCCCAATCGAGATACGCATCGAAGTTCTTTTAACCGACGTAACATCTACTGTTCAAAAACTATGTTTTAGCCATTTAGAACGCTGGGACCCGGTGAATAAGCGCCTGCTATCTCAAGGGGAACTCGATCAAGTAGACCGGGATGGCCTCCTGTGGGCACTTCGAGTGTTAACCGTCGCCAGATACAACAAAGAGGAAGACGAGTTCGAGGCTTCTAGCCATTACGCCAGCAGCTACGACCCAGCAAATGAAGACGATAGTCGTATACGCCAGTCTATAAGACGAAGCTTCGGATTCATCTATCTTCGGACCATTCGAACAGGGTCAAGGGCGCTTAGCCTAGAACGAGGCTCACTTCTCGACGTCATACTTCGCCTACAGGGTGTAAAAACTGGGATCTGGGAGCACTTACGAAGCCGACTAGAGCACCTAGACCCACCAATTGAAACCGGCGCCAAAGAGCTTACCCCAGTCCTGAACGCAATCGAAGCTAGACTGGCTGAATATATCCCAATTTCAAAGCCCGGCGAATCCACCAAGCTATTTGTCTCCCAGCTTACTAGGGAACACCTTCGTAAAACGTTAAGCTTTTTCATCTCAATAACCGCAGACCAAAAACCCGTCCCATTTCAACAGGTTGGAACCGGGACGCTAAACACACTCGTACTAGCACTTCTCAGCTTCATCGCCGACTTAAAAGAAGAAAACATTATCTTTGCTATGGAAGAGCCGGAGATCGCCCTATCACCCCACACCCAGCGCAGGATAGCGTCTTACTTAATCACCAAAACAAATCAGTGCTTTGTCACATCACACTCTCCATACATTATTGAAACTTTCGACCCTGATCGAATTGTAATATTAAAACGAGACGCCAAAGCCAATGTCACCGGAACTCGGATTAACATCGGAAGCGCCGTGAAATTAAAAACTTACAGGAGGTATGTCCGACGAGGCTTTGCCGAAGCAATGCTGGGTGTCGGTGTCATCGTCGCTGAAGGCCTTACAGAAAAGCTTGTGCTTCAAGCAGCGGCTGAAAAAATGGAAATCGCAGATCCTGACTTGTATCCACTTGACTTATCTGGCGTGACTATCATCACCACCGATGGAGACGGGGGCATCCCAGAGTTCGGTCGTTTTTTTGTATCTCTAGATATGCCAACGTTCGCTTTCTTCGACAAAAAGCAACGCACGCCAAAAGATGAACAATCACTTCAAGAAGCCGGTTTTACACTTATCAAAGAAATTGACTACCTAGGCATGGAGGCCCTGTTAGCGAAGGAAGTGCCAATCATGTGTCAGTGGGGCTACCTGACAAACCTGAGAATTTCAGGGGTCGCAACAGGTGTCGCAATCCCAGAAGCACAACCTACCGATGAAGCAATTCAAGAGATAACACAAAAAGTACTAAAAGATGGCAAAGGCCAAGGACGAGCCGCTGACCTAATAGACGCTTGTCCGACAGGCCAAATGCCCGACAGCATCGTCAGCTTTCTAAAAGCTATTTATGCACAATTCAGTCGCCCTAATAGCGCTTCAAGCTTTACTACCGAAGAGGTCGATTTACCGGCTGCCAGTCCAGTAAGCTTCATGTAAGACACTGAGCGAATAACTACAATGTTTATAACTTGCCCAAATCGTACCCGCATCCTCGAGGAAGAAGGTCACATCCTCGTAACAGGTGGGCCAGGCTGTGGGAAAACAACTATTGCCATTAAAAAAGCATTATTAAGAATTAATGCCGGACTCTTACCCGGACAAAAAGTACTATTTCTAAGCTTCTCTAGGGCGGCGGTAGCTCGAATCATTCAAGCTTCACGACAAGAACTAACAGGTGATACCAGAAGCCTCCTAGAAATCCAGACATTCCATTCATTATTTTGGCACTTTGTAAAAGGACACGGCTACCTACTAGGGGCAAAATCACCTATCAGGCTAATGGCACCGCACGACGAAAGAACCCACCGAAGCGGAAAAAAAGAAGACTCTCCAGATTGGAGCATCGAAAGAGAACGACTATTTATCGAGGAAGGCCAATTGACCTTTGAATTATTTGCGCCTATGGCACTCGCATTAATATCCAAAAGCCTAGAACTCAGAAACTTAATTGCCGCTCGATACCCGCTAATTATCATCGATGAAGCACAAGATACAGGTACTGATCAATGGGCATTTATTGAAGCTCTCGCCAATCAAACGCAAGTATTGTGCTTAGCAGATCTAGATCAACAAATTTATGACTTTAGAAACGATGTAAGCCCAGATCGAATCAATCAGATCATGCGCTCACTGATGCCATTAGAAATAGACCTTGGTAGCGAAAATAACCGCAGCCCAAGATCAGAGGTTGTACAATTCGGAAACGACATACTCACAGGCAAACCACGAGGGTCTCCCTACAAAGGAGTAAAGCACCTAAAGTTTCAGCCACGCACCCAACATCGCACCACGGCTATTCGTCGCGCAATTGGAATAATCAACTCAGAGGTCATAAAGTCAACTGGTAGCCCACCGCAAAACATCGGTTTTTTAACTAACTGGGGAAAAGGCGTAACTATCATTGCCCAAGCACTCCAAGGCGGCGACGGCATCCAAGAAATACCTCATAAGGTGATAATGGATGAAGCCGAAGTATTGCTTGCCACCAGAGTAGTTGCTCTTTGTATTGAACCGATAACAGACAAGTGGAATTCACTAGCCACCGGGCTAAACTTAATAGCAGACCTCTATCAAGCCAAGGGCAATACCGCCAAAGCATTAAAACTACGGCAATATTCCGAGGATGCGACGAGTAAAAAACTCAAAGGAAATGCCAAATGCCCCAAGGTCTTATCTTCATTACTTGAACATTTCAACGACAAATACTTTAGCGGAAACCCCAGTGAAGATTGGATGAAAGTCCGCAAAGCTTTTGAATCAAGCGCGGTAGTAGAGCTTCAATTAATTGCAAAACTAGTTATCTATCTAATGGGCTTTAATCGGGGTCGGAAAATAACCGACGCACTCTCTGAGCAGTGGCTCAAAAATGGGAGCTATACTGACGCACGCGCTTTAATTGAAGCCGCAATCGCAGAGGATCAAATTATTGGCAGCGATGGAGACCTAAAGGGTATCAGTGTTATGACCATTCATAAATCTAAAGGTAAAGAATTCGATGCCATAATACTCCTTCATATCGGAAACAATATTTCACCATTTTCTTCCGACTACGAACAAGCCCCGCACCAAAAAAGTCGCCGCTTACTTCGCGTAGGCATTACTCGAGCAAAAGAAAATGTATTACTTCTAACTGACGTATTCACACCACCGGTACTACTTCAAGGTCACAAATTTTAACCCCCCCAAACAAATTGATTTATCTTTCACAAGCTACCGCAACGGCGATCACCAACGCGCTGATAAGGCCCCTGACCAAGCAGGGCCACCGCTACAGATTCCAGTGCCGCTTAACAGTCGCTATACTAATACCCAACCGCCTAGCCGCTCCCGACTGGCTCAGACCATCTATTTTGGCCTCCTGAACGCGCCTCGTTGTTCCAGCCGCTACCGGCCTACCTAACTTAACACCGCCAGCCTTGGCGCGCTCTAGCCCCTCTAGCGTGCGCTCTCTGATACGGTTACGTTCAAATTCACTAAAAGCACTGAAAACCTGAAGCATCAGCTTACCTTCAGCGCTGGTAAGATTTACATTTGGCAAGTCTAGGCTACGAAGACTAACACCGCGATCCAACAGCATGTCGATAGTCTTCTGTACATCTATGGCATCACGACCAAGACGGTCAAGCTTCAAAACCACCAATGTATCGCCTTGCTCTAGGCTATGCTCAACCATTGCGCGGAAGGCAGGACGCTTCATTGCCTCAGTTGAACCAGAAACAGTCTCAGATACGCAACGCTCACGCGTAACTGCAAATCCAGCCTTCTTAATAGCAAACAGCTGGTTTTCCGTGGTCTGCTCTGTGGTACTAACTCGGCAGTAGGCAAATACTCGTGACATGGTGATTGCCCATCGATTCAAGGCGGTATCATCAAACGGTATCAACAAACAATTATATAATGCGACCAACACTTTAGCCGCCGATAGCTGCCAGCAGGGGGCAAAACGGGCCCCAGTCCGCTTCTAATCAACCCGCACCTAAGCGCGCCTTTTCTGAAAAGCCACTGTCCCCAACGAGCAAAAGGTTTTCAACACAGATATCCAGGTAGAAAGCTTAGGCTTGGGCTGTTTTCCTTTACCAATGCGCTCCAGCTGATGCTCGTACCACGTTATTTCTAGCATGGCTAAGGTATCTAGCGCTTTGATACCAGTACTAAGCTTCGGAAGCTGCATAGCGTGTGCATCGTCGGCTATGAGCTTGTTTGGAAGAGCCGGATCTAAGGCCAATGGCCGTGCTAGACCAATCATATCTGCCGCACCAGTTTGAATTGCACCGTTCATCGCCGCCGCAGAGCGAAAACCACCGGTGACAACTAGCGGTACACTCATTATCTTTTGCGCCTTCTCTGCATAATCTAAGAAATAAGCTTCGCGCTTAAGCGTGCTTTCGCTTACGCCGTCGCCGACCATACTCGGCGTTTCGTAGTTACCCCCAGAAATTTCAACGAGATCAATACCCTCTTCCTGCAAGACCTTAATCACCTCAATGGAGTCGGTTTCATCGAACCCACCTTTCTGAAAATCGGCAGAATTTAATTTCACGCCTACTGGGAAATCATTTCCCACCGCCGCTCGTATCGCGCGGTAAATCTCCAACAAAAATCGCATACGGTTCTCTAGATTACCGCCCCATTGATCGTCGCGACGATTCTGATGTGGAGACAAAAACTGATTCACTAAATAGCCATGGGCGCTGTGAATTTGAACGCCGGTAAAACCACACTCCTTGGCTCGCGCACTCACCCAAGCAAATCGCTTTATAATTTCCAGAATTTCGGTTTCAGTTAATGCCCGCGGACACGCAAAGGCACTCTCCATACCTCCGGCAAGTGGAACCGCAGACGGCGCTACCGGCGCTTTACTTAAAAAACTCGGCACTTGCTTGCCAGGATGATTCAATTGCATCCAGACTTGGGTGCCATTTTCTGAGCTAGCCTCTGCCCAGAGTTTAAACTTAGCAAGATCAGAGAGCTCATCTAGCACCACGTTACGCGGTTCACCTAGGGCATTGCGGTCAACCATTACGTTGCCAGTGACCAGCAAGCCTGCGCCGCCTTGGGCCCAGGCTCTATAGAGGCGAATAAGCTTCTCGGTCGGCGCGTTTTGGGCATCAGCTAACTGCTCACTCATTGCTGATTTAAACAGGCGATTTTTTACATCCACCTTGGTATTAATATCCAATGGACTGGCTATGGTAGTTATTGAAGTCAAAAAATTAGCCTCTTGCTCATAAATGTAAGGACCACAGGCTTTACTCTACAGCAACCCAGCTGAGTAGCTTGCCAGACGATACGTGTTTGTTAATTAACTGGTTTTCTCGTCCATATACCGACAATTGGTGTACCTTGGGCGCGAAGTATCGGCTCAATCTCTTTATGCAGCGCGTGATAACGATAAAAAGGCACCCGCGGAAATAAATGATGTATCGAATGCAGATTTTGCCCCAACCAAAGCCATTCAAAAGGGCGCATCCAAATCGGCATGATCAAGCTACTGGTGTTTTGGTAGCGCGCGGTGTTGTCGTAGGGAAAGTGCGGACGATAAGCAAACCAGTAAGCAGTGAAGAACCCGCCAAAAAAATAGCCCACAAGCAGCACCGCAGCAATGCCAGGCTGATCTACAAGCACAATAACCAATACCCGCCAGCCAAGTGAAAAGCTTAACTCTCCACAATAAATCAATCGCTCTTGCACGAATGCCCTTCCCCAATTATTTTTGGCAAAAAAGCTATTTTGGGTATAAAAGAACTTGAGCGTAGTGAGCAATGCACCAGCAAGCCCCTTGCTCATACCGCTGATCAGAAAGTCTGGGTCTTTACCATCAATATTCGTAAATCGATGGTGCGTGAAATGTTCGTGTTTGTGGGACGCGTAAGGCACTGCAATGATAGGGGCAACCAGGTAGCCGCAAAGGCTATTCAACCACCGAAAATTCGACTTATTGCCATGAATATTACCGTGCACAGCCTCATGCAAGGTCGTATAAGACATATACGTGAACACACTAAGCAGCGGCGTCGCCAGCCAGGCAGTAATTAACCCATTAGCAAAAAGCGCGATATTTAGAATAAAAAGGCTAATAGTGAGCAAGGTAAACACAATCGTCGGCCACGCTACCTTACCCATATGATTTATCGCCGCGCCAAGCGCGCGTTTGTTCAGAGCATTCAAGTCTTCTGGGATGAGCATTTCCAAGCCAAGGCCACTACAATTAATTTTTTACAATACATCGTAGAGCGCCTAACACGCTAGGCGCGAGCTGCCACTTATGTCCGATCATGCCTAACTGGCAGCCCGACATCATTTGTGTCGCTCATGACACCGCAGCGCCTGCGTTTCACTATTAGCTTCACAGCAGTTTTTCAACACTGAAGTATCAGCTAATTTTTATAGGCATAGCGCGAGGAGAAAGATTTTTTGTGCGCCACAACCAAACGATAACGACTCAGCAGTATATACTGAGCACAGTATAAGCGTCGAAGATTGAGATTATGGATCCAGAATGGGACAAAAAACGCAAAGCCCTGATTACTCGCTTAAAAAGAGTGGAAGGACAGCTGCGCGGTATTCAGAAAATGATGGAAGAAGAGCAGAGCTGCGAGCGGGTCGCTCAGCAACTTTCGGCGGCCCGCAAGGCCCTCGACAAAACCTTTTTTGAAACCATGGCTTGCGCGATGCAACAAGAGCTGTCTAAAAACGATGGTGCCGGCGACAAGGCGGTAACGAACGATCAAATCAGTCACATCACCGCGCTGTTAAGTAAATACAGCTAGCAGAAGCTTGCTTAGCGCCTCAAGCAGGCGCTAAGCCATCGTTGTTGGCCAGGCCGAGGATCTTAGGCTGCTTCGGCGATAACAGCGGTACGCTGCCTTTATTGCGCAGCCATTCACCCACCACATCCCAAATTGGCTCTCCCTCTACGCCCTCACCCACCGGCGCCCAGCCCGCCACTTTATAGGTTTTGCCGGCATCCAATAACTTGCCGTTAAGCCGCAAATCAGAAATTCGCTGACCGCTGTCGGCGAGGGGATTAATACTGTAATCCAGACCGCCAACCCTAACCATATCGCCACCTTGCTGGTAGTAAGGGTCGGGGTTGAATAGATTATCGGCGACGTCTTCGAGTATGTATTTAATCCGCTCACCAGTTAGTTCGTTCAAGGTGGTCTGGGGATAGGTGATGGCGACTTGGCTCATCAAGTCTTCCATGGTGATGTCTTCACCTGGCAATAGTGAGGTTCCCCAGCGGAAGCCTGGCGAAAAGGCTATTTCTGCATCTTTTACGTCCATTAGGGCATCGACAATAAGTTGGTCGAAACTGCCATTGAAATTGCCACGGCGATACAGCAAGCCTTGGGTACTGGCCAACTTTTCTTCTAGCTTGGGCAGCCAGGGTTTGCGCACCGAGTCGATTAAGGCGCTCATCTGCGGGTCGGCGGGAAGTAAGTCGGCAAAAACAGGCAGCAAGTTGTACTGCCAGTTTTTTATGCGCCCGCCTTGTACGTCAAAATCTAAAACGCCAAGAAATTTGCCGTTGCTGCCGGCATTGGTCACCAAGGTCATTCCATTGGGGCTTTTCACCTCGATGGCTTGGGGAATCGCATCGTGAGTATGCCCCCCCAAAATGGCATCAAGCCCCCGCACCCGTGAGGCCAGCTTAATGTCGACGTCGGCACCGTTGTGCGACAGCAACACCACAACTTGCGCGCCTGCGGCTCGCACCGCATCAATCTCTTGCTGCAGCTCGCTCTCGCGAATACCGAATGTCCAATCGGGCGTGAAGTGGCCCGGATTGGCGATAGGCGTGTAAGGAAATGCTTGGCCAATGACGGCCACTGGCACACCATTCATTTCGCGCATACTGTGACCAGCAAAAACGGGGTCGCCAAAATCATTGTCACGTACATTCTGCGCGACAAAGTCGATATGGCCTTTAAGGTCTTTATCAAGAATCTGCTGCAGGCGCTCTGCACCCAAAGTGAATTCCCAGTGCCCCGTCATTATGTCGATGCCAAGCGCTTTACTGGCATCGACCATGTCTTGCCCACGGGTCCACAGCGCGGTCGCCGAACCCTGCCACAGATCACCACCATCCAGTAGCAGTGCGCCCGGCCGACCCGCGCGCAGCTGTTTAACCAAGGTCGCCAAGTGGGCAAAACCGCCAACCTTGCCATAACGCTGAGCCGCTTCGGTAAAGTCTAGGTAGCTCAACGCGTGCGCCATACGCGAATCTTGGGGCAGGCCATACTCCTTTAATAAAGCCTTGCCCACTAAATGTGGCGGCCGGTTGCGCGCATCGTGCACACCAATATTAACGGCTGGCTCACGGTAATAAATTGGCATTAGCTGAGCGTGAACATCCGTCATATGCATCAAATGCACATTACCGAAACGAGGCAGTTCGTATATCCCTGCGGGGCCGCGCTGGGTGCCAGTAAAGCTGGCGCAACCATTAAGCATGGGTAGGGTCATACCGGCCGTCAAACCCATGCCTAGTATTTGTGCAAATTCGCGCCTATTCATGGACTAGCTCCGCATTAACTGGTGACGTGGGATCCATCAATAAGGCCATTACATCTTTGAGCTGCTGCTCGGTGAGAATACCGGCATCGCCAAAACGCGGCATATGAGAGCACAACACATAGGCGTTGGGATTCCATATTTTTGCCCAGGTGTATTTGAGCATGGCCTCTGACTGGCCGCGCTGCCCATAATTTAATAGCGAGGGGCCTACGGTGCCGTAAGCCATTTCCTGTTTGTCGAGCTGATGACAGGCATAGCAATTACCACCATTGGCCGCCTTGGGGTCGTCTGACCACTGCAGGCCAGTGCCATCGGCAGCAATCATCTGGCCACGGCGCCAGTCGCCAAGGTACTTACCGTTAGCTGGGTAGCGCACCGATGCCTGCGCCGCCTCGCGCAGTTGGCGAGCCTGCTTGTCATTGGCGACGGTATCGGCGGCGTTAGAGCAGGCGGTTTGCAAGGCATTCTGCTCGATGCGGTCCATCCTAGCCTGATTTTTGGGTTTCATCGACTCACGCAATACCGCTTCGGTATTGTCGGCATGCGCAGCCAGAGCGAGGCCCGCGGCAATGCCAAGAGAAAGCACTTTAAGTATATTCATGGTCATCTTCCCCTATCGCTTAAGACCAGGCGCCTGCATTTCTGCGCCTTGCGCGTTAACGCCCATAAACACCAGTAATGCGGTAATCGCGTCTGAACCAGCCTGCAGTTCTGGCAGGCGCTGCTGGCGAGCGCAATTTTGCATGCGCCACCCCATGGTGCGCACTAGCCCCTGAGAAACTCGGTAGGCGGGCCAACTACTGTATGCGGCGGCAGCACCCTCAGCTTCGGTAAGGTTCGGTAAATCTTGCAAGCGAATGCGTTTGCCGGTCTGGCGATGACAACTGGCACAGGAAAAATCATGGGGACCAGCGCGATAGTAAAAAATATTTTCGCCCAAGGCGTAGGCCGTTTTTTCTTGGGGATGACTCTGGGGCAGCGCAATGGCTTGGCCATTAGATTGGTCGGCAATATAAGTAACCAATGCCTCTAACTCAGTGCCCGTATCGCCTTTGCCCGAATAAGGTTTACGGCGCGCCTCAGCCGGTGTTAAGCCCTGCAGTGTTTCCATGCAATGAAATAGTCGCGCTTCTAAATCCATCACCTGAGCAGTGTCGGCAAAGTAACGCGGCAGCTGGGCGTAAGCGCCCTTTACCACGCCAGCGCCCAAGCCAAGATCGCAAGCTTCCAAAGACGCTTTTTTCGGCCCCCTTGGCTCGCGCCACAAGTCTGCGCCCTCCTCGATGACGAAAATGGCCGGATTATCATCACCCATCATTTCTCGATATTGGCTAAACACATCATCTTGAGCCAACGCAGCTCCGCTATAAATTACAAGTGCTGTCACGCCAAAGTTTTTAGGGTTTAGCCATTTAAGGGACTTGAGTAGACCGCGCATAACGTCACCTTTTTATTTTGAAATTTATCGGATGTTAAGCAATTTTTGCAGTGCCACTACCCGACTCACCTTTGTTGTCCAGCCATTTAACCTCTACCGCATCGCCTGCTTTTGCGCCGCTAAAACGAAAACCAAGAAATGGATTTTGCGACACCGCCGCGCCCCAGAAACTGCGCATAACCACGCGCTCCCCCACCGTGGCGCTTACCTCAGTAATATAGTGGGCAGGGATTGTTTGACCGCTGCTATCTTTGCGCTGCCCAGTCTCCATCGGGTGACGCATGAGCGCTTTAACCTCAGTAATACCATCGCTAAGTTTTGCGCGAATTCGAATTGAAGCTGCCATAACATATTCTCCTTATTTATTAGCCGCCGCAGCCGCCAAGGGTAACTTTGGTTTCTCGGCCTGCGCGATAAAGCTTGCCACCCGCTTCGACAACCGCATAAATAGTGCTGGTCTGGGCGACCTTCACTCGGGTTTGCACAAAGGCCTCGGTGCCCTCGGGAATGGCAAACGCCGCCGCTAGCGGATTAGGGTTTTTCTCAATAACAAAGTACATCCTGGTGGTGCCCGGAATGTTACTGGTGGCTGCCACGGGAACTACCGCACCGTTTTCGGCGATGTCTGGGGTTTCTAAAATAATGTCGGCGCTGTCCTGCATCGGTCCGAGTGCAGCGAATGCGCCCTCGGCCGCGGTTGCGCCAAAGGCTTTCTCCGAGCGCACAAAATCTGCCAGTAGGCGCAGGGGCAAAATCGCTAAGCCCAGCCCCGCCACGGCCATTTTGAGAAATCCACGTCGTTTACTATTCATATCACTCTCCACTACTTGTTGAATCTGCGCCTCCCAGCGGGAGTCACCAGGGGTTTTCTATTATCCAGCGCGCAATTTGCTCGGCCTGTGGCGCACTCAGCTGTGGCATCGGCGGCATCGCGCCACCCCAAACACCGCTGCCGCCACTGCGAATCTTGGTGCTGAGATAGCTCACTGCGTCGCTCCGGTCGCGGTATTTACGGCCAATTTCAGCGAATGCTGGGCCAACCAGCTTGCTGGTCATTTGATGACAGCCAGTACAAGTATTTGCTGCCAACAATTGTTTAATTTCTGGAGATGGGCCGCTGCTCACCAGCGCTGCGGACAGCGGCTTATTCGAGGCCGTTGGGTCGCTTTCAGCCACGGTATTAATGCCTTGATGGGGCCCAAAGATACGCATCTGATCGCGTAGATTCCCGTGGGCATTGCGCGCAAAAGGCGGTATAGAAGAGCTGACCTTATCGCCTAGCTCACAGTCGCGCAGACAGCGCTCGGCGACCACATCGGGGCGGCCATCGACCTTCCACAAACCGTGGTCATCACTCATGCCGTTGCGGTTGGGCATCCGCGCCTGAACCTCGGCGATATTGTCCTTGGACAAAACATAATCACCATCGACGATGTAGGCTAAATTCAATAGGTAGGCCAATACCGCATACACGTCGTCATCGCTGAGGGATTTAGGATCATTCCAGGGCATGGCGCGGCGAATATAGTCCCAGAGAGTCGACACCGTAGCCACTTTCATCAAGGTCGTCCGCACGCGGGTGGGATCCTTGAGCGCGGCAACATGACCACTGGCAATATCGGCTTCTGTGATATTGCCCAGCACCAGCGGCGAGAAGAATTTATTCGAGTCGCCAAAATCGCCGTGACAGCTCGCGCAGCGATTTATCCACACTTCTTCACCGTCGCTCACCGAACCTTGGCCCGGTGGAAGTCCGGCAAAATCTGGCCGCACATCAATATCCCAAGCTGTCACTTCGGCTGGCGTGGCTGGGCGCCCCAGCGCGTCCATCGTTAGTACATAAGGGCTCTCCCGCCGCGCTAACTCCGCCGCGGGGGTTTTGTTGTTGTCGGCGCCGCAGGCGCTCAGCCCCAAGATGAGGAGCAGGCCGGCTAGGGTTTTGCGATCAGCTAAGTTGGACATTTTCCACCTCACCCGATGCATTGACCCGCCAAGACTGGATGGCATTGTTGTGGTAGACCGAGCGCCTGCCCCGCACCTCTCTAAGCTGGCGCATAGCAGGCTGAACATAGCCGCTGCTATCGGTGACTCGGCTCTGAAGAATGGCAGACTGACCATCCCACTCCCAGCCAATATTGAACCGGGTTAAGGCCTTGGGCAGTACCGGCCCTTCTAACTTCGCCGAGTACCAGTTGCGGCCAGCATCGAAAGAAACATCAACTGCCTTCACCGTACCGCGGCCACTCCAAGCCAACCCCGTTACATTGTAAAACCCTTTGCTAAGCAGCTTTTGGCCGCCCGACGGACTGGTAATAACCGATTTTGCTTCTTGAATCGAGGTGTACTGACGGTGCTGGCCGTCGGGCATTAAATCCACATAGTGAATAGATTCATCCTTAGTTGCATACGGCTTGTCACCCACCTCAATCCGCCGCAACCACTTCACCCACGACACCCCCTGGGCGCCGGGTACCACCAAGCGCAAGGGGTAGCCATTTTCAGGGCGCAGCATTTCGCCGTTCATGCCGTAGGCCACTATTGCGTCGTCAAGGGCGCGGTCAATATCAATGGTGCGGGTCATTCCCGAGCCGTCAGCGCCCTCGGCCAAAATGTATTTAGCGCGACTTTTATCAATGCCCGCCTGCTCTAACAACAGCGACAGCGGCACACCTGTAAATTCGCTGCACGACAGCATGCCGTGGGTATACTGCACCGTTGGCACCGCCGAGTTGCCCCACTCCATGCCAGTGTTGGCGCCGCACTCTATAAAGTGAATACGCGACACCGACGGCATGCGCATTAGGTCTTCAAGGCTGAATACCTTTGCAGTTTTTACCAAACCATTAATCATCAAACGATGGCGACGGGGATCAACATCGACCCAGCCCTGATGATGACGCTCAAAGTGCAGGCCGCTGGCGGTAATCATGCCGAACATACCTTGGAGCGGACTAAAAGAAACACTAGACTGCGCCGTTTGGGTCAAGCCAGGACTTTGGCGACGCTGCAGATTACTTTCATATTTTGACGGCATACCATACGGACGGCTGGCGACAGGATTACCCAAGCTGCGGGACCAGCTAGGCAGCTCTAGAATAGCGGGGTCGCCCGCATTATTAGCCAACGCTCGCGGCGCAATTACACTCGCCAAGGCCATCGCAAAACTACTGCGAATTAGCGACCGTCGACTAGCATCAACACCTTGCTGTTGAATGGCGCTAACCGTTTCCGAATCAAGGAAAAACTCTGGCGCCGGTCGCAAAGCACCAAGCCCCACAGGCTCACCGCTGCGGGCAGTCACTAAAGGGGAATCCTGACCTAGCTTGCTATTATTATTCGACATCCGAGCTCCTGAAAGTCGTATTTCGCAGCACTAATTCATCGATTGGTTTTAGATAGCGACTTGTATACTATACCCCCCATGGTATATTGCAAGCCTAATATTGCGCCCCACCAAACGCAGCCTTAGCACTAAGCTTAGCCCAACGCAGCATTTTTGCGCGGCAATGACCACGATTAAATAAAAGCGGATACACTGGGAGAATATGGCGTAATATTTAGAAAAAACGGAACGTTCGTGTATTTCAGAGAGGCGATTAATGACCACAACAACAAACTTCTCTCACCGCAGGCAGCAGCGAATTTTTTACTGCTCACTAATACTCGGCGTGTTGCTCAGCGTTTGCCAAATTATGCCCGCGCGGGCTATAGAAACAGATATTAGAGCACCCCATGTGGTGTTCCACATAGACCAACCGGAACAAGCAATTATTGCCATTCGCGAGATTAATAATCAGCGCAAAGTCATGCCTAATGCGCAGATAACGGTTATTGCCCTTGGTGCTGGCATCGCCTTTTTACTCGACGACGCTAAAGACCCTAACGGCAACGCCTATGCCGCGCTTTTCGACACCCTGTTACTTGAGGGCGTCAAATTTAGCGCCTGCCTCAACACCCTAGATGCCAAAGGCATACCGCCCAGCGAATTATCCCCAGGAGTTGGCACGGTGCGCTCCGGCATCGCCGAGATTACCCGCCTTCAATGGGAGGAAGGCTATGCCTACATCAAACCCTAACACCTTGAATATGCCGCTTAAAATACTGGTACTGGTTATTGCCACAAGCCTGCCATTCAAAAATGCTTGGGCAGCAGAATTACTGTTTTTTCATGACGCCCACTGCGGCGCCTGCCTAAGCTTTGAGAAAGACGTAGGTGGCATTTACCACAAAACCCAAGAAGCGATACTTGCTCCACTGCAACGTGTTGAATTTTATAGCGAAGACGGAAAAATTTCAGACACCACCAACATGCCAGGCCTCACCACCCCCGTGGCATGGATACCCAGTTTTGTCGTAATGGATAACGGCCGCGAAATTGGCCGAATAGCAGGCTATCAGTCAGCAGAATTATTCTGGATGGCCCTAAATCAGATACTGGGGCAACTCCCCAAAAAACCAGAAACACCCGACCCAGCGCAATGACAAGACTCAGGGCAAGCCAACCACCAAAAAAATCGAAGCCATAACGCAGACGGCGTATTTAAAAATACTTAATCGCAAGTTACGCGGCACGCCTAATAACGGGCTAACATCTGAGCCCACACCTAATGCCCCAAGCCATTAGCGACAAACAAGTGCTTGCCAAAGGGTTAAGTCCAACTCGATCAACATGACAATAGCTGGTTGCTAGTTTAGAATCCCTACTCATTAAAGAAAAATATTTAAAATTAATGACCAGTAGCAAACGATTAGCGACAACTTACAGATCAGCTACGTCAAAGGCTAAGCAGGAAAAAACATCTCAATGAGTAAACTAAAGACACGAAGAGAATCTCGCGCCAAATCTGGTAAAACGCTTTACAACGACCGCAAAGATATTATTCGCCGCGCAGCTGGGAACATATTTTTAAAGAAAGGGTTTCTAGCCACAAAACTCAGCGATATTGCTGAAGAGGCCGAAATGGATCGAGCCAGCCTTTATTACTACGTCGGTTCCAAACAAGACCTTTACGAGGATATCTATTCTAGGATAGTAGGCGATGATATTCAGCAGGCGAAAGTAATTTCTGAAGAAAACATCCCTGCACCAGAAAAACTTGCCAAGTTAATGACCGCACTCATGTCGTCATTTGAAGAGAATTATCCGTACTACTATATTTTTGTGCAAGAAGACCTACGAAAAATTAAATCTATGGACGACCCTAAAAATGAAAAATGGCTAGCGACAAGTAATAAGCTGTCAAAAGAATACTTTAGTCTTGTCAATATCGTCATTACCAATGGCATGACAAATGGCGAGATTCGGTCGACATTACCACCCAGACTAGTCACGCACGCCCTAATTGGCATGTTAACATCGTCGTCGCAATGGTTTCGCCCCAACGGTATCATGAAATCTAAGGAAATCGGCGTCGCTCTAGCAAAAATGATTTTAGAAGGAATCGATAATAGTTGAGCGGCACATACATTAGTAACGCCCTTTAAGCATTTTACACCACCACTCACATGCATTCTTTAATGCTTATTTATTCTAAACGCGATACGGCGCAATTAAGCGATTTAAGGCATATTCCGCAATCAAACCTTGTATTCCGTCGCGCTAGCCGTCAGTGTGGTGACATCATTAGCAATTTCTCCCCTCCATGCAAAAGACCCTATATCCGGCCTCGGCCAGCACTTCGTTCACCCTCAATACCGAGTCAGTTCATCAACTCTATATTGAAACCAGTGGCAACCCACTGGGGATTCCCGTGGTGTTTTTGCATGGCGGGCCGGGATCGAGCTGCAATAATAATCACCGCCGCTACTTTAACCCCGAGCATTACTACATTATCTGCTTCGATCAGCGCGGCTGTGGCCTCTCTACGCCCCACGGCGAATTGACTGACAACACCAGCCAGCACCTTGTCGCCGATATAGAACGCATTCGGGAGCATCTTAATATTCCGCGCTGGTTAGTATTTGGTGGTTCGTGGGGCGCGAGTTTGGGGCTACTATATGCCCAAGCCCACCCCCAGCGGGTGAGCGGTATGATTCTGCGCGGCAGTTTTTTGGCCAGAGAGCAGGACTTATTTTGGTTTGCCCAACACGGCGCGAGCGAGGAATTCCCAGAAGCCTGGCAGGCATTTATACAAGACATCCCGCAAGGCGAAAGACACGATCTGGTTGCCGCTTATTACCAGCGCCTGCATCACGGCGACAACGATACCCAGTTAAAATACGCCGCTATTTGGTCGGTCTGGTCTGGCAAAGTCGCTACCTATAATTTAGGCCAGCGTACTGACAAACATTCAGCTAACAACGCCATTACAAACGACGCCCAGCGGCAGACCGATCCCGCCCTCGTTCGCAAAGTTAAAATAGAAACCCACTACGCCCAGCACCGCTATTTTATTGCCGAAAACCAAATACTCGACAATCTTCACCAGCTGCCCAAGGTGCCGGTAACGATTATTCATGGTGAATTAGACAAAACCTGCCTGCACACCGCCTCCCGCGCGCTTGCCGCCGGCATTGCCAACAGCGAATTTATTCAGCTTGCCGACACTGGCCACCTCATAGAAGAGGCCAATATGATTGCCGCCTTGGTGGATGCCACAGATCGCTTCGTCAGACAATATCAGTGAGCGCGGCATATTAAGTTGCACGTTTATCCGCCACCCCTACTAAGTAAGGTCACTTCCGCTACTTTTGACGAATACCCCCTTCCAAGCCTCGCTGCTAAGCTTCGCGCAAAACTTTCTGCGAGATCTCCACCATGGAAAACATCGTTATTGTCGGCGGCGGCGCCGGTGGCTTGGCCCTAGCCACTCAGTTAGGCCAAAAATTTAAACGCAGTAACACCATCCAAATTATCTTGATCGACAAAAGCCCGATGCACATCTGGAAGCCCCTACTCCACGAAGTCGCCGCTGGCTCTATCGACTCTTCCTTCGACGAGCTTAACTACCGCTATCACGGCAAAAAAAAGCACTTCAACTTTCTACTTGGCAGCTTAGAAACCGTCGATCCCCAACACAAAATTCTACACTTGGCCGAACGCCGCGATGACCAAGGCGAGCTTATTACCCCCAAGCAAAGCCTAGCTTACGAGTATTTAGTAATTGCGATAGGTGGCGTTAGCAACGACTTTGGCGTGACCGGCGCCCGCGAGCACTGCTATTTTTTAGACGACAAAAACCAAGCCGAACGCTTTCACCAACACCTGCTAAATCAAACCGACAAACTCAGCTGTAGTTCATTGAGCAACGACAGTGCAGACCGGGCAACGCCGGTATTGCGCATTGCCATTGTCGGTGGCGGCGCCACAGGCGTCGAGCTAGCCGCAGAGCTGCAACACACCGCGCTGGGTTTGTCTGGCTACCAGCGCAGTGAAGCAGGCAAAGTTAATTACAAAATCACCTTAATAGAAGCAGGGCCGCGCATTCTCCCCGCCCTGTCCGAAAAACTATCCAAAGCCGCCACGCGCACCTTAGAGCGCATTGGTATTGAAGTGCGCTGCAACACCGGCGTAAAGCGCTGCGCAAGCGAGGGCTTTACCACCGGCAACGATGAAACCATTCAATGTGATATTCGGGTGTGGGCTGCGGGCATCAAAGCGCCGCCGCTACTCAGTAATATTCCAGCGCTGGAAGCCAATAATCGCAATCAGCTCTTGGTGCTGCCCACCTTACAAGCGAGCAAGAACGAACATATCTTTGTGATTGGCGACTGCGCCAGCTGCCCCCTACCAGAGGGCGGCTTTGTTCCCCCCAGAGCCCAAGCCGCCCACCAAATGGCCAGCCTTGTTTACACCAATCTGCTGCGCAGCAGGCGTAACAAACCATTAAAGAACTTTCGCTACCGCGACTTTGGCTCACTGGTGTCGCTCAGCAACTACAATACCGTGGGCGGTTTAATGAGCGGTTTTGTGGGCAGTGAAATGCGTATTGGCGGGCCAATCGCCCGCCTCGCCTACCTGTCCCTCTACCGCATGCACTTATTAGCGATTCACGGCCTATACAACTCGCTACTCATTGCGGTTGCAGGGCGTATTCACCGCGCAATAAAGCCCAAACTTAAATTGCACTAACACTTGTATCAACAGCTACGGTTACAGCTAAACCAGCACTTGGCGGGTATTGGCAATGTAGTGATGAACCTGCCGCTCAACCTCGGGATCAACCATCTCGTCTGGGCGGCGATCATTTGGGCAGGGCATACGCGGGGTAGTACCAAACAAACGACAAATCAAAGGCCGTTCGCCGTACACCGTGCAACCCTTAGGCCCAAGGTGTACACAACTCAGCTCGCCTAAGGCCGCTTCATGCTCGGCATCGGTTTTTACTGGCAGCCGCGACATTTCTTCCGAAGACGTCGTCACAGGCCCACAGCAATCGTGACAACCCGACACACATTCAAACGACGGAATACGCTCGCGCAGCCTCGCGATGATATCTCGATTTTGGTACATTTAATTTTGCCTTATGTGCAGCACAGCAGTAACAACCCTGCACCTTGCTCATTAGAATTTTACGACTTTTTTATACTAACTTGGCATCTAAATACTTCGCCAATGCGGCGCAATAAGCAACGTACATGCTAAAGATATTTCGACGCTCGTTATTCCGAATTTTCGAGATTGATATGCCGTTCGTCGCGGCGCTTACCGCGTGTAAGCCGATAATTTTCTTAGCACTATTGTTACATTCAAGCGAGTATTGTAGCAGATATAAAGGAGCGCCGGATTAACAGGCGCTATCAAACCCCGACCCCACCACTAAACTCTCATAAATAGCATTGCTTGCGCCTGCTAAATCTGCCTCAGACTTTTGACAAACTCATTCGCTGAGCGATGACCACTTTTTCCGGTACTGAGCCGGAGACTCGCCAACCCATGCTTTAAACGCTTTGCTAAACGCTGCGGTTTCCTCAAATCCTAATTGCTCAGCAATTTTTGCTATCGAGATATTGTGGTTAGTAAGTAATTGCGTGGCCTTATCTAATCGAACACTTTTCTTAATTTCATTAAAGTTTACATCTTCTTTGCGCAATCGCGTTCCCAGCATTTTTGGGGTTAGGTTAAACCTTTCAGAGACGTCAGCAAAGCTTGGCATTTCGGGGCTTGGCCACGTTTCCAGCAGATGGCGGACTTCGGTGTGAAAGCTGCGCATATTGTCTTGAGGTGTCAGTATAAACGACGGCGATGACAGTAATAGCGCTGCGAGTGACCCTGCATTTTGAACAATTTTTTGTTTTAAATACGTCGCGCTAAAAGTGAACTCTAGATAGTCGCAATCAAAGTATCGCCGACAGGGAAATAATGTCTGAAACTCCACCTCATACTCTGGACGGGGATAGTCAAAACTCACACTTTTGAGTGCAATCCGGCCGCCAATTAACCAACTGGCAAACTGATAAAAACCGATAAGCAAGTAATCGGCGAGCAAATGGTTTGGATCATTTAGGCGACTATTTCTTTGTATGCGAAAGCACGCCTGCTTTTTATCGTTAAAAAACTCAGGCTCCCAAGACTTACCCACATAGCAATAAAAACAGGCAGCGACGCGTAATGCTTCGCCTAGGTTTGGCGCATTAATCATTAGATTACTCGCGTAAAAAAAGGCCCCAGGCTTTAGCGGCGGGCCGTCACCCAAACCCAAATCTTCGTCGTCAAGTAAATACCAGCCGGCTTGCAGCAAGCGCTGACAGACCAATAAATCGTATCGCGGACTATCGATAGCGTGGAATGGCGCAAAGTCACTAAGTAATGACGTCACGTCAATACCCCTAGCCTCCAGTGCCGCAGTCAAGGCTTGGCGGATATGTGGCGGTATGAAGTACTTACTCATAGACAAGCTCACAAGCGGTAAGTTTAGGACAAAATATTAGTCCAGATATGACATTGTTGCGAGCCCTAATTTGGCGGATATTTCAAACTTCGTACAAAAACCAAAATAATTTAGGCGAATTATGAAACGTAATAAAAAGCATTTAATAGCCGTATCGATGAAACCCAGCTTGCCCTGCATTCCACTTAGCTTGGCCATCATTTTTGCTATGCCGCTGCCATTGTTAGCACAGAATGCCGTCGACCCTGAACCTGCAAGTAACTCGACACGGAAGCCGCGCACCACCATCTTAGAAGAAGTTATCGTCTCGGCGACCAAGCGCGATGCCGACTTGCGCGACATACCGCTGAGTATCGACGCGTTCACGGGTGAGTCCTTGCGCGACATTGGCGCCGCCAATATCGAGTCCATCGCGCGGTTTTCACCGGGGGTCTCGGTAAGCCCCGGGCTTGATCCAGAAGCGGCGCAGGTCATCATTCGCGGCGTTTCAACAGACACCTTCTTCACCTTTTTTACACGAACCTTCGGTATGTTTTACGAGGATGTATCGATGGTGAACCCCTCTATTCTTGGCCCTCAACCGAATATAGACCCCTATGACATGAAGACCGTCGAGATTCTTAAAGGGCCGCAAGGCACCTTATTTGGCGGCTCGGCATTGGCGGGGGCCATTCGCTATGTACCGAATAAGCCCGACTTTGAAGAGGCCTACGGTCAGCTCGCCGCTGCGACGACTGAACACGCCCGCAGTGACGGCATGTCACACCGTTACGATGTGATGGCTAACGTGCCGCTGGGCGAAAAATTCGCCGCGCGGGTTGTCGCCAGTAAAACTGCGCGACCTGGCTATATTAAAGATCTTCGCTCAGGTCGCGATGACATCAACTCCTCACAATCAGAGCAGGTTCGCGGCTTGTTAAGCTGGCGCGCGACAGAGTCGTTTACCCTAAATTACAGCGGTATTCGCCGCGAGACCCATCAGGATGACGGTGCCTTTGCCAACACCATTGGCGAGCCAACCCATTCTCAGCGCTTTTTTCCAGATGAGCTCGATTCTCGCACCGACATTCACACTTTGACGGCAGACTGGAGTTTTAACAGTTTTGACGTAGTTGCCATTGCTGCGAATATGACCAAAGACTACCCCCAACGGCTGGACTACTCCCAGTTTTTTGGCACCGCCACACTCGGTGTAGGCACCTATGGCGACACCTTTATCAACTCCGACCAACCCAGTGCAGAGCTGCGAATTGTGTCTAATGAACCAACGGAATCGAATTGGTGGATACTCAACGATTGGAGCTATGTAGCAGGACTATTTTACATATATAGCGATCAGTTCTTGGCTTTAAATATTGGCACAGAATTGACTGGTGACCTATTACGCCTGCGAGGCAATGTAGAGGCCGAGGAATACGCCACATTTGTGGATGTGACACGCGGGTTAGGCGAACATTGGGAGCTAGGGTTAGGGGGACGCTTTTTCCGCCAGAGCACCGACGCCGACATTGAAACAACGCTGTTGCCGGTCGCTGAATTACCGCTTATTGGCGAAATTGGCAGTAATTTACCACCGCTCTTAGGTAGCCTCGGTGGTTTAACACAGGGCTCACTTGGTCGCGACGTTGGCCGCGTTGCAGAAACCGTTTTCAATCCTAAACTGACACTCAAATGGGCTCATTCAGATTCATTGTCTATTTTTGCGTCGGCGGTTAAAGGTTTCCGCTATGCAGGTGCCAACCAAAACCCCACACGTGACCCAAAAGTCCCTCTGTTCTTTAAATCCGACAATATCTGGAATTATGAATTGGGGATGCGCACCGAGTGGTTTGAAGGCGCGGTTCAGTTTGATGTTACCGCGTTCTATTTAGAATGGACGGATATGCAAGTACAGCAACGTGAATACACTGGCGCATTTGCCTACACCACCAACGTAGGGGGAGCAGAAAACACTGGGGTGGAATTTGGCTTAAATACACTACTGCCAGGCGGCTTTGCCATCAAACTTAACGGCTCCTACGTTGACGCCCACACCACCACATTCTTCGACGACTTCCAGGGCCCAGCAGAGGCCGGCACCGAACTGCCGGGTTCACCACCAGTTTCAGGGTCCATAATGGTGGCTTGGCTTGGCAATCTTGGCCCCGCAGAGATTGTATCCACGGTCAATTACACCTACCAAAATCGTAACTACAATAATTTGGCGCAAACCTATGAACACCCACCAATGAAATTATTGGGCGCGAGCATTAATTTCCGCTTTCCAGAATTATGGGGTGAGCCATCAATTAATTTAGTGGGCAATAATTTAACCAATGAATTCGAGCCGGGCGTCGTATTTGATACCCCAAATACTGGGGGACTGTTAACCATTTATAATCCGCCGCGCTCGGTATCATTGGGTATCGAATTCAATCTCCACTAAGCAGGCTGAACACCCGAATGTTTAATTTGCGCCCCCTATGGTCATTAGTGATCGTACTTTTAGTGGTAACCAGTCAAGCCTCTGCGGATCAGGGGCAAGACCTTGACAGCGGCTGGACGCTCCGCCGCGAATCTGCCGATCTCAAAATTTTAACGCGGGATATCATTGGCTCAGATCTTAAAGCTGTTCGCATTGAAACGACGCTAGCCGCGCAACTCGATGAGGTCGCAACATTACTAATACAGCCATTGCGTCGCCGCGACTGGGATGAGATGTGTAAGAGCGTCAAGATTCTGTCTACGTCGGAGCACACTACGCGAGCCTACTATCACTACGATATGCCTTGGCCAGTGCACGATCGCGACATTATTCTACAAACAGACGTGCACCGAGAGGGGGAAAGTCTCGTGATTAACAGCAATGCGATTAGTGATGCCTATGCGCCAGACCCCGAACGAGTAAGGGTATCCGAGGCCTGGTATCACTGGCAGCTTAGCCCCGCCGCCAATGGTAACACTGCGGTGATCGCAGAGATGTTCATGGACCCCGCAGGGCCAATTCCAGCGTGGTTACTGAATCGTTTAGCGCTTACGCAACCAGTCAAAACTATCGAGCGTTTAAATCAGGTTCTTAAATTAGAGGCATCCAAGTCCAATGAATGAATCACTTATTAGTACGCCGCCCCCAAACAAAGCAGAAACCGTATTACTACTGCACGGCGCGACCTCCGTTCACGACATATGGGCGCCACTGCTGCCGTTGTTCCCAGCCAACTACAGGATCATTCCGCTAGCGCTGCCGGGCCACCTCGATGGCGAGCCGGTGGATCTAACGCAGCCAATTAGCCTAGACTTACTCAGTAAAAAAATCGTGCTGGAAATGCATCGCCAAGGTATTGAATCTGCCCATGTGGCAGGTAACTCGCTGGGCGGCTGGTTAGCGCTCGAGCTAGCGCGCTGCGGCTTTGCCAAATCTGTAACTGCTTTTTCACCGGCGGGGAGCTGGCCCAATCACAAAGCGTTTTTACGTATTGCTCGGGCAATGGTGTTTGCATGCCGAGTGTTCCCGCTATTGCGTCCCTTGTTCGCACCGCTGATGGTATTCACTACAGTAAGGCAATGGCTATTTGCCAGCCAAATGAGACACGGAGAACGGATATCACCAAGCGCCGCAAAGCGATTATTACTGGCCATTTGTCGGTGTCCTGTCATTCCGCCGCTGATAAAGGCTTTTGGTGACCATGGCGCAATTAGGCCGCTTCCCGATCCTAGCATACCAGTAAATATTGTGTGGTCTGCAAACGACGCCGTGCTGCCGCCTGCGGAGTTTCTGGAACCCATGCGCGACGCTGTGCCGTCAGCGCGTTTTATATTACTAGGAGAAGCAGGCCACGTGCCTATGTATGACCAGCCCGCAGCGATGGTGGCGCATATCCAAGAAAGCATTGAGCAAACCACCGCTAACGTGACGATGAACGCATAGTCGACAGCGCAAAGTTGCCGGTAAAACACATTCCGATAGCACCGACACCGCGCCCGCCGCACAAGCCTCGATTGCAATGCCAAAGGCATCTTGCTAGCATGCGCATTACCAATACGCATTATGTCTGCGAGGTAAAGCTAAAATGCGCGAAATTTTCGACAGAGACGCCCCAAAAAAGGCGACAAATCTCAGCATAAACAGCAGCTTACTTGCCCAAGCTAAAAGCTTAAAAGTGAACCTTTCTGCTACTTTGGAGCGCGCCCTCGAGGCCGAGCTAAGGCAAAGCAAGCGCCAACAGTGGCTTGAAGACAATAAGCAAGCCATCGAGAATTGCAACGACTTAGTGAAATCTGGCGGTCTATTTGCTGATAAGCACCGGAGCTTCTAATGAAGCAATTCGATCTGTACCACAACACAGACCCAGATAGCTGCCAAACGTATCCCTTTTTCGTCGATGTACAAACGGACTTACTAGAGCAGCTGACTAGTCGCGTAGTTATTCCAATCGCGGCAGCGAATAATGCTAAATCCTTCCCCAAAAATCTGTGCCCAATAGTCGAAATTAACAATAAAAATTATGCACTTCTCAGCCATCAAATCACGACAGTTTCATCAACTTTTTTAGTAAAGAGAGAGGACTCTCTACTATTAAACAGAGACGAAATTATCTCTGCACTCGATTTTTTACTCACAGGCATTTAAGCGTTTTATTCAAGACGCTTACGTCATATGACTCTGGCTTAATTGCTTCGAAATCACCCGCAAAAAAGCCCCACTTGATCCAAGCGGGGCTTTCGTCGTTTTACCAGCCTTAGCAGCCTATACTATCCAAACACTTAGTTCTTCGGAATTTTAAAGGTCCACACACTGCCACCTTGGTTCAGGTTTTTAATGCGTTTGGCCACTTCGCCTCCCCATAATGGAATTGCGCCGCCCCAGCCAGACACGATGGTCACGTATTGTTCGCCGTCTTTGTCCCAGGTGATGGGCGAGCTAACAATGCCGGAGCCGGTGTTGAACTTGTACAGCACTTCGCCAGTTTTGGCGTCGAAGGCCATTAAGTAACCTTCGGGGTTACCCATAAACACCAAGTTGCCCGCGGTAGCGAGTACCCCACCCCACAGTGGCGCGTTGTTTTTGAACTCCCACTTTACGGTGCCAGATACGGGGTCTATGGCTTTGAGTGAACCAATATGGTCTTCAAATATCGGTTTAATGGTAAAGCCTGAACCTAGGTAAGCTGCACCTTTTTTGTAGTTTACTGGCTCGTTCCAAATATCCATGCCCCATTCGTTAGAAGGTACATAGAAGTAGCCGGTATCTTGGCTGTAGGCCATTGGCATCCAGTTCTTACCGCCGAGGAAGGAGGGCACCGCAAATACGGATTTGCCCTTTTTGCCATCGGTGCCGGTAGTGGCGGGATTACCTGGGCGCATGGCCTCGTCGAAGATCGGCGTGCCGTCTTTATTTAAGCCCTTGGCCCATGTCATCTCCTTGATGAAGGGCAGGCCGCGAATGAATTTGCCGTTGGTGCGGTCTAGTACGTAGAAGAAACCATTGCGGTCGGCGGTTGCCGCTGCCTGAATGGTTTTACCACCTTGCTTATAGTTAAACGACACTAGTTCGTTTACACCGTCGAAATCCCAGCCGTCGTGAGGCGTGGTTTGGAAATGCCAAACGATCTTGCCGGTGTCGGGGTTAATTGCAAGGCGCGAGGCGCTGTAGAGGTTGTCGCCAGGACGCAAATGGGAGTTCCACGGCGCGGGGTTACCCGTACCAAAAAACAGCAGATCGACCTCTGGGTCGTAAGTGCCGCCAAGCCATGTTGCTGCGCCACCGGTTTTCCACATATCGCCGGGCCATGTTTTACCGGCTTTGCCACCGGTAATGCCATTTTCTTTACCGTTTAAATAGCCCATGTGGCCTTCAACGGTGGGACGGCTCCAAATCATTTCGCCGGTTTTTGCGTCGCGGGCTTCTACCTTGCCCACAATGCCGAATTCACCCCCAGATACCCCGGTAATGACCTTGCCTTTCACAATTAGCGGCGCGGCGGTCATGGAGTAGCCGGCTTGGTAATCGCCAACGGTTTTACGCCAGATTGGCTTGCCGGTTTTAATATCCAGCGCGACTAGCTTAGCGTCGAGGGTGCCAAAAATAACGAGATCGCCATACAGCGCCGCACCGCGGTTAACCACGTCGCAGCAGGGCATTATGCCGTCTGGGAGGCGCGCATCGTACTGCCAAATTTCTTCGCCAGTAGCGATATCAACCGCGTAGATACGGGAATAAGAGGCGGTTACATACATAACGCCATCTTTAATCAGCGGCTGAGATTCTTGCCCGCGCTGCTTTTCACCGCCAAAAGAAAATGACCAAATTGGCGACAGGGATTTTACGTTTTTGGTGTTTACAATTTTTAGCGGGCTGTAGCGCTGACCCTGCGGCCCCAAACCGTAAGACACCACATCGCCAGTGGTGGTGGCGTCGTTTAAAATATCTTGGTCTGTTACGCCCGCACTAACAAGGGAACTGAAACCAAGCGTTGCGACGGCGGCCGCCACGGTAATTGATCTTGCCAAGTACTTTATTTTCATCGGAAATCTCCTTCCTTATACTTAGATTTTATTGTTGAACAGGTATTAAAATATTTTTGGTTATCAATTTTTCAGTACTTTTCTTTCAAATATCTATTTCTATAAATTGCTATTACAGATCTATCGCAAAGGCCTGCCCACCAACTTTTTAAATTACATGGCGAGCACGCCATTGCGATCTGTGCCTGAGTATGTGGCGACGCAGCCACACTCACAATTGGTCTAGAGGTGTGTAAACATCGTCCATTGGTATTGCTTTAGTACTAATAAATTCATGAGGTTTTGCAGCGACGGGCGCTATAACAACGCGGAAAATTTTCATTCCGCGTCTAGCTCATAGGTCGAGGGGAGTTCGTAGCTAACACCATACTGAGTGAATACTTTTGCCATATCACCGCTATCTATCATTGCGGTGATAACCGCTTCTACGGCATAGCCGAGTTGGCGGTAGTTCTCTTTTATGGCGATACCAATATCCCAACTTTTACGGCCAAGGGCTTCGAGGCCATCGTCGTCGATGTCGAAATTGCTGGGCTTATTCGGCAAGCCCCACTCTAACTGACTACGCATACCGGCAACCGCGCTGAGTTTGCCCGCGTTTAAATCAGCAAGTGCGCCGTAGACGGTGGAATAATGATGGACATTCTCACGCAGGCGGCCCTGATAAGTGCCTACTAGGAAGAAGTCAGGGAGGCTGTCGATCTCGACGCCAATGGGCTGATACTGAAAAATAGCGAGGTTGCGGACCTCGCCAGTCTTTTTAATATCGCGCACCAACTGCCATGATTCTTTATGGTAGGGCGCCAACATAACGACCATATCGTTGCGCGGCAGGCCGTAGCCGTCTTGGGCGTAAGCGTATTCGCGGTCGTAGGGCACCCGCAACATCACATCGGCCACTTTGCGCTCCACAACACTGCCCTTCCAGATGGCATTGCGCAGGTCATCGTCTACGGTTTCATCTGCGGTCAGCCATTGCCAGCGAGCCTCTAGCCCTAGCTCGCTCGCAATGCGCTTTGCAATATCAACATCAATGCCGGCGGGCACACCTTCTTTTAAATAGGAGTAGGGTGGAAAATCCCGATACACTGCAAATTCGATGTACTGAGATTTAATAACATCATCGTATTCCCGCGCATGGACGGTGCTTGCCGCGAGCACAGCCAAAAGCAACACCCCTAGCAGGTTTAGCAGAGGTCTACCGAGAATGGCGCGCAGCAACTTCATGATGCTGCGTTCACTCGTCAAGCTTGCGGGTATCTAAATACGAGCGAATTGCCCACATCGCCTCTTGGCTTAGAATGCCTTCAAATGGTGGCATATATACGCGACCGTCAATCACCGCACCGCCGCGAATACGAGTCATAAACCACTGGTCAGATTCTTGAATATCAATGTATTCAGCGGGGTCATTCAACTTTCTTAAGTCTGGGGTCATGCCGCCAGAAATCGCTTGCAAGCCGTGGCAGCGCGCGCAATTCTGGTTATACCCAGAAGCGCCCACCCGAATGGCCTCTTCATTGCCGCGATAGGGGTTTTCTTCAAGCCAAGTTTCACCCAGTTGTGGCAGGGTTTCGGTGTTAACCGCCTGCGGCGTTACATCACCGTGGGCCAAGGTCAAGCTCGCCTGAACTCCAAAAAATATAACTGCACCGCTACGCAGAGCGCGTTTAACAGATAAATTACGCATAGTATTCCTCAATCATTCTGACATTATTTTCGAAAAGACGGCACCGCGCTCAGCCAATCCGTATTGTGCTGATAGCCTAACAAACGGGTCATTTCAGGCAATTGTGCTTTGGTGCCGAGAAGCACAACAACAACTACTCCCTAAGTAGTAGCGGCCAGAAAATTAAGTGACGGGGGAGTAAAGCGAATTTATTCAGGCATTTATCTACTACTTTAGGCCTAGTTCATTGCGACCTTTTGCATATATCAATAGTGCTGCGCTAGCCATAGCATGAGCATTAAATAAAGGAGGTGTCGCTATTACGCTGCCGCCTTCTTGCTTATTAAGATTATAAAAATAGAGATGTAAGCTGTATGCAAAGCACGCAACCACGCAGCGGCTCGCTTGTATTGCAATGCAAGTTGTAGCGCTTATGAGAACTCCCCTGCGCTTTAGCGGCATTGCGCTATGCCTTTCACTTTTATCTGGCGCCGCGCTAAGCGCGACTACTGAGCAGCGCGCAGTATCGGTATTGTTTCTTGAACAAACGCAAATAGCGCGCCCAGTGCTGTCGCGCATACGCACCACCCCCGCCAGCGCCGGCCTAGACGGCGCCAGTGTTGGCATTAGCGACAATAATGCCAGCGGTCGTTTTACCGGAGATCACTACCAACTTAAAGCCGAATTAGTAGACGACAGCGCCGCCGTCGTGGCCGCTGCAAAAATGTGGTTAAGCAGCGGCAATAGTCTGATTATTGCCAAGCTGCCCGCCGCGAGTTTGCTTGCCCTAAGCGCTGATAAAGCCATTGCTAAACAGGCGATTATTTTTAATATTTCGGCCACCGACGATGCCCTGCGCAGCAGCCAATGTCGGCCACGCTTGCTGCACACCATTCCCAGCCGCGCCATGCTCACCGATGCCCTTGCGCAATTTTTAATCTCAAAACGCTGGAATAAATGGCTATTGCTGCGCGGCCAGCAGAACGAAGACAAACTCTATAGCGCCGCCCTAAAGCGCTCGGCCCACCGCTTTGGAGCAAAGATTATCGACGAGCGGGAGTGGCAATTTAACGCCGATTTACGCCGCTCGGCCCAAAATGAAATTAGCTTGTTTAGCCAAGCCAAGGATTACGACGTAACGCTAATCGCCGATGAAATAGGCGATATTGGCGAATACATTCCCTATAACACCTGGCTTGCCAGACCCGCCGCTGGCACCCAGGGTCTTACCCCAACCGCCTGGCACTGGAGCATAGAACAATGGGGCGCGGCGCAATTGCAGCACCGCTTTGAAGACTACGCCAAGCGCGATATGAACGACCTCGACTACGCCGGTTGGCTGGCGGTTCGCGCCATAGGTGAGGCGGTTAGCCGAAGTAAAACTGTTGACGTTAATGCTTTATATCAATACTTACTCAGCGATAACTTTCAGCTCAGCGCCTTTAAAGGCCGCGCCTTAAGTTTTCGCAATTGGAATGGTCAGTTACGCCAGCCTATTCCGCTGGTGCAACCCAATGCACTGGTTAGTCAGTCGCCCCAAGAAGGCTATCTTCACCCCACATCAGAAATGGACACCCTCGGCTACGACCGCCCCGAAGTAGACTGCCCATTTGCGGGGCCAACACTGTGAGAACATCATGAACAGCGCTTACCAAATTCCCGCGCTTAGCGCGCTACTCTTACTTGGCGTGTTGGCTCGGCCAACATTTGGCATGGCGGAAGAAGTCTATGTCTCTAATGAGAAGGACAATACCCTGTCGGTGATTGATCTTGATAGCCTCAAGGTCATTGCGACTATTCCGGTTGGTTTACGGCCCCGTGGCATTACCTTTAATCGCGACTACAGCCAGCTGTATATTTGCGCTAGCGACTCCGACAGCGTGCAAGTGATGGATGTAAAGAGCCAAAAAATCATTGCCAACCTGCCCTCCGGTGAAGACCCCGAGCAGTTTGCTCTGCACCCCAACAACAAGCACCTCTATATTTCCAACGAAGACAACGCCGTGGTCACGGTGGTGGATACCGAAAAACGCGAGGTTATTGGCCAAATCACCGTGGGCCTAGAGCCAGAAGGCATGGCAATAAGCCCCGATGGCAAATGGGTGGTTAACACCTCGGAAACCAGCAATATGCTGCATTGGATTGACAGCGGCAGCCACGAACTGGTCGACAATACCTTAGTAGACCAGCGCCCTCGGCATGTGGTGTTTAGCCGCGACGGCAAAAATCTGTGGGCCTCTTCAGAGATTGGTGGCACGGTCAGTGTTATCGACGTGGCAAGCCGAACCAGCAAGCACGTTTACAATTTTCATATTGCCGGTGTTCACCGCGACAAAATACAGCCGGTGGGCATTGTGCTAAGCAAAGACAATCGCTACGCCTTTGTCGCCCTTGGCCCCGCCAACCATGTTGCGGTTATCGATATTGCCAGCCAAAGCGTCATTAAGTATTTGCTGGTTGGCCGCCGCGTTTGGCATTTGGCCTTGAATGGCGACGAGTCGCGGCTCATTAGCAGCAATGGTATTAGCGGCGATGTGTCGGTAATCGATGTGACGTCCCTCACCGTGCTAAAGAGCATAAAGGTGGGGCGTTTCCCATGGGGGGTCGCGGTAAAGCCGTGATAACACGCCCATGACACACAGCGCCCTGCACATAGAAAATCTCAGCTACTACTACGGTGCCCGCTGCGCCCTAGACAAGCTCAAGCTCGATATTAGCGAGGGCGTGTTCTTCGGCCTGCTCGGCCCCAATGGCGCGGGCAAAACCACCTTAATGTCGCTGCTCACTCGGCTGTTAAAACCCGCGAGCGGCGAGATTCGAGTTTTCGATTACGCCTTACACAAACAGGCTAGTCAGGCGATGCGCAATATCGGTGTGGTATTTCAACAAAGCACCCTCGACCTAGATTTGAGCGTAGCCCAAAACCTAGCCTACCACGGTGCCCTGCACGGCATTGCACCGCGTGAAGTGCGGATTCGTATTAAACAGGAACTGGCGCGCTTTGAACTCAGCGACCGCCAACATGAGCATGTGCGCAATTTAAACGGCGGCCACCGCCGCCGTGTAGAACTCGCCCGCGCCCTGCTGCACCGCCCCAAGTTGCTCTTACTCGACGAAGCATCGGCGGGCCTAGACATCGACACCCGCGCCAGCTTAAACCAGCATGTGCGCACCCTGTGCCGCGAAGACGGCATAGCCGCGCTGTGGACGACCCATTTAATTGAAGAAATACACAGCGGCGATCAGCTGCTCATACTGCACGGCGGCCGCAGCCTTGCCCAGGGCCAAACACAAAGCCTAATTGCGCAGCACGGCGCGGCCGACCTGCCCGCCCTCTTCTCTCAGCTCACAAGGCCAGCGGCATGACGATCTCGGCTTACTACTTCTGCTTTGTCGGCATTCTCAAACGCGAGATGTACCGCTTTGTGCAACAGCGCTCGCGCTTCTTATCATCACTTGTACGCCCGCTGTTGTGGTTGGCCGTATTTGCAGCGGGCTTTCGCTCAGCCCTCGGTATTTCGATTATTCCGCCCTATGAAACCTATATTACTTACGAGGTGTATATTGCACCGGGCTTAATTGGCATTATTCTGTTGTTTAACGGTATGCAAAGTTCGCTGTCGATGGTCTATGACCGCGAGATGGGCAGTATGCGCGTGCTGCTCACCAGCCCCATTCCCCGCGCTTATCTGCTGGTCTGTAAGTTGCTGGCCACGTCCTTGGTATCGCTGTTTCAGGTCTATGCCTTTATTGCGATTGCGCGGCTGTTCGACATTACCCCGCCACTGCTGGGCTATGTATATCTATTACCCGCCGCGCTGCTACCGGCGCTAATGCTGAGCGCACTGGGCTTGTTCTTATCGTCGGTGATACGGCAGTTAGAGAATTTTGCGGGGGTAATGAATTTTATTGTATTCCCCATGTTCTTCTTGTCGTCGGCGCTTTACCCGCTGTGGAAAATGCGCGAATCCAATGAGCTTATTTATCAGATCTGCGCCCTCAACCCCTTTACCCACGGCGTAGAGCTGATTCGCTTTGCGCTCTACGGCCAGTTTAATACCCAAGCCTTTGTGGTGTGCGCCACCACCACTGCTGCATTTATGGCACTGGCAATTTTTGGTTACGATCCCAAGCACGGACTGCTAAAACGCAAAGCCGGTGGTGGCTAAGCTTATGAGCGAAGCGCTTCAAATTCATGTTTTAACGCCGGCATTGCGCTATATTAAGGCTGCGCGCGCCACGTAAAATAATTAGCTTATCGCCGCACGAGGTATAAAGACCATGATTCACATCATTATTGCCGACGACCACCCCTTATTTCGCGAGGCAATACGCAATGCCACCCAGCAGCAGTTTCCCGAGGCCTTAATTGCCGAAACAGCCTCGCTAGACGAAAGCCTTGCCTATATTGAAGAACACCCCGATGTAGACTTGGTGCTGCTCGACTTGAATATGCCGGGCATGGATGGACTTAATGGCATTGTGACCCTGCGCAGCACCTACCCCGATGTGCCAGTGGTGGTATTGTCGGCAGAAGAAGACAAAAATATTGTATTGCAGTCGATGACCTACGGCGCTGTTGGCTTTATTACCAAGTCGATGCCCCGCGAAAAAATTATTGCGGCTATTGAACAAATTCTCGACGGCCAAGCCTTTCTGCCCCCCGACATTATTCGCCGCAGTGGCAGCGACACCAGTCACAACCGGCGCCGCGAAAACACCGGCATCCCCAGCGAGATCATCTCATCCCTCACCCGCCGCCAATTACTGGTGTTTGAGCGCATGGCCAAAGGCGAGTCAAACAAGCAGATAGGCTATGAATTAAACATTGCAGAAACCACGGTTAAAGCCCATGTCTCGGCGATTTTACGCAAGCTCAAAGTACAAAACCGCATGAAAGCAGTGCTGTGTGCGTCGGCCATTGATTTTGAACACTATTTGCATCGTTCGCATTGATTGTGACGTCAGACGTAAAATCTTACTTTTCGGATAGTAAATAAACCAATACCGATTTCAATTTTAAGGGCTTAATCGGCTTATTCAAAAGATGAAAGCCCAATTCCTTAACCCGCTGACGCAGCTCATTGCTGTAATTTGCAGTGATCATTACGCTCGGCACCGACCGCGCCAAGTGTTCTCTTATTATTTCTTCGGCATCCAAGCCCGTGGTGTCATCGTCTAGGTGGTAATCTAAGATCAGGGCGTCTGGCGGCGGATTCAATAACGCCGGCTTATTGCGTAAATCGTCCAAGCTTTGGGCGGCAACTAAATCGCAGCCCCAATTCGCCAAGACCTGCGCCATGCCCTCGCAAATTGCCCAGTCGTTATCCACCAGCAGTATCCGCTTACCGCGCAGTGGGTCCAGCTGTGAGGTGGGCCGCTCGTCCTCGTCGAGCATACTGGCTTCGTTCTCGCCGCCGTAGGGAACGCACACCGAGAACACCGAACCCTTGCCGAGCGTAGATTGCAGTTTAATCTCGTGGTTTAACACCGTAGACAGCTTATCGACGATGGCCAAACCAAGACCCAAGCCCTTATCTTCGCGCTGTTTTTTGGCGTTCACCCGTTTAAATTCTAAAAATATTTCTTTTAGCTGATCCTCCGGTACGCCAACACCGGTGTCCCACACTTGTATTTCTAGGTAGTTGGCGCGACGACGGCAGCCCAGCAGTATCCGACCTTGATCGGTATAGCGAATGGCATTACTCAAAAAATTACGCAAGATACGCGCAAGTAACTGACTGTCGGAATGAACCGAAATATTGCAGGGCTCAAAACTAAAGGCCAAACCTGCTCTGGCGGTTTGCTGTTCAAACTCATTGGCCAAATTGCGCATTAATTCATTTACGGGAAAATAATCTAAAATCGGCTCAACTATCCCCGCTTCTAATTTTGAAATATCAACCAAGGTGCCTAGTAACGACTCTACATCACTAAGCGAATAACTGAGGGAGTTAATTAATTTAATCACGTTCGCTGGCAGATCGTAGTCCATTAGCGCCGTAGTAAAGAGCCGCGCTGCATTTAACGGCTGTAGCAGATCGTGACTGGCCGCGGTCATAAATTTTGTTTTAGAAATATTGGCGTCTTCAGCCTCGCGCTTGGCCTCCAGCAGCGATTTTTCAACCACACCGCGCTCGTCAATCTCAATACGCAGTTGGTGATTTAGTGCAGACAATTCCACGGTGCGTTCATGCACGCGTTTTTCCATGTGTTTGTAAGCATTTTTAAGTGCTTCTGCGGTGCGGCGCTGCTCAGTAACATCTTGGTAAGTATTTACATTGCCGCCACCGGGAATAAGGTGACTTTTAATGGCGATAACGCGGCCATCATCTAACAATTGCTCCGCCTCAAACAGCGAGCGCTGGCCGCGATGGCTGGCAGTGTCTGGCGCGTATTTAAAACTCTGTAAGGGCGAGTCTACAAAGAGGGTGTCAAACTGAATTCCACGACGAAGTTTTTCAGACTCTAGGCCAAGCACATTGGTGAACTGATCGTTCCATGCCTCTACATTGCGCTCGCCATTCACCAACACAACGCCAAGGGGGAGGTTGGCGATAAGCGATTGTAAAATTCTATTTTGCTCGGCCAGTACTTTTTCCTGTCTGGCAATTTCACTTTCTTTAACCTGGGTAATATCGCTGTAAGCAACCACTAGGCCGTCGTCAGCAGTGGGCCGCTCTGAAATTTGCAACCAGCGGCCGTCTGCCAAGCGAATTACGGTATCCCGAAAGATATCGCCGCGCTGCACTAATTTTTCAAAGGGTTTGCCTTCCGGGTCGTAAATACCGTGTTCAAGGGCCATCGGCGTTAGTTCTTTAAAGGTGGTTACTCCCACCTCAATTTTTGCATTGGTATTGCGCCAGAATTCATAAAAATGGCTATTTGCCAACACCAGCCGACGGTTCTTGTCGAACAGCACAATGGCGTCGGAGATACTTTCGATGGTGTCTAATAAACGCTGCTGGGAGTGCGCCGTTTCCAACCGTGTTTCAGTCAGGCTTTGATTGGCTTCTTCGAGCTTATAAAGAGTTTTACGCAGTTTGATGGTGCGATCTTTAACCTTGTCGGCAAGCAGCGCAGCATTCTGAAACGAGCGGTAGGCGTCGCCGTAATTGGCCCAACCCTGCTCCACCCGCTCGATAAGCACTTGATTGGTTTTTTTAAGCTTTTCGTTCTCGTAGCGCAAAGCTTCAATCACGCTTTCCACGCCATCACTTTGCGCGATATTACTGTCCATTCTCAAATACCTATTGCCGGCGGTTTACGCGGGCCTTAAACAGAAAACTCGCTGGCCTCACCAATCACCACCCCAGTAAACGTATGGTTTACATGCATGGCATCGCAGTGCTCGCCATAGGTGTTAAATCCAACCACTTTATAGCGCTGATACAAGGTCGATAACTCCTCGTAAATACCCTTGCCCTCGGCTTCAATACGGCGGTGAATGCAGTCGTAACCAATGACTAATTGCGGTTCGCCAATTTCGGCAACAACGCTTTCCATACGTTGTTCAAACTCGGCGACTAAACCACCATCGCGCATTTTGGTAAGCACTATGCCGGTATCAATTGCGCAGAAGAAGGTTAGGCTAAGATCGTCATTAACTTGCTGAATAGAGCGGGCAAAGAAGTTTTCACCCACCTGCACCGACAGGGGGTGCAGGGCGTATGACGCGGAATTCAATTCATCGAGAGAAATATCCATCACCCGGCAATATTCCAAGGCGGCGGGTTCGGCATTTAATTCATGGGCAATGCGCTTAGCGGGATCGGCTTTGGTCACCACCAGTTTTTCAAAGTCAGACACCAAATGGTGGCCGCTCAGCACACTAAACGAGCAGGTGGTGTTGATCAGAATAATCACCGCTGCATTACTAAAAAACTGTTTGTCGTAGTAAACATGGGTATCGCGAAAATGGAGGTTGTCGCCCGCCGAGCCGCCCACAAGGGGAATGCCCGACAGCGCTTCATTTAAGGCGCTGAGCACCAGTTCTTCGCGAATAGACATACCGTCGAGCAGCGATAAGGCAAAACTATTGTAGAGCATTGGCGCCAGCGAACGGCTGTCCAAACGCCGCATCATGCCTTTAACGGTGTCGTAGGCACCGCGCTCAGAAAAGCTGGCCAAATTCTTTAAGAGTGCGGTTTCCACCACAAAATGGTCGGCAGACAGGCAAAAGCCGGTAATTGAACCTGCCGACAAACCCAGCGGCGATATCTCGCCCGCAGTAGTACACCCCAACACCGGCACGTCGCCAAATAATGTGGCCAAGGTATCGCTGAGCTGCTCGCGGTCGTAATCTACACAGCAAAAAAATATTACGCAGGCTGGGCGCGCCATTAATAGCGAGTTAAACAGTTCCTGTGCGGCTTCAACCGCATTGGGATTATCGGAACCGCCATAGCGTACTGCTGGGCCAGTTCTTAGTGCTGAATCTGCGGAATTTAAGTACTGCTTTTCTGCGGTGTTCATGTACTGACCCTCGATGCGCTTCATTATTCTTATTGAAACTTTTATTTTGCAATGACGATGCGTATTGGCGTTGCCATTTATACCGATATTTATACCCGCTAACAGCTAGTCCATGCAGCCACTCAACAAACCGGCTCTGCCGCGCAAGCTCGCGCCGAGCGCGTCAATATTCTGCTGCTGCCGTGGCCGCGGTAAGTCGATGATTTCTTCCTTGATAATCCGTGCTGGCGACGTCGACAAAAACAAGATTCTGTCTGCCATGGCAATAGCCTCATCCAGCTGATGGGTAACATACACCACCGTGAATTGGCGCGCCTGCCACACGTTGTGCAATAACTCGCGCAACTGCGTAGCAGCGGGCTGATCCAATGATACCAGTGGCTCATCCAGTAGCAGTATATCCGGCTCGGCCATTAGCGCTCTAGCCAAAGCTACCCTGCGCTGCATGCCGCCAGAAAGCTGGTTGGGGTATTGCCCAGCCAAGCCAGCAAGACCAACATCATCGAGCAGCGCATGTGCACGTTTAATAACCAGTGTACTCTCTAGCGAATCTGACACCAAGCAGACATTTTCCAGCAGTGTAAGCCACGGCATCAGTCGCGGTTCTTGAAACATAATACCTATTGTTAAGGGTTTAGCGTCTGGTGTTTGCGACGCTATAGCCCCCTCAAACTTGGTATCTACCCCAGCAATTAAATTCAACAAACTGCTCTTGCCCGCCCCAGAAGGCCCGACAATGGCGAGGAATTCGCCGCGTTCAAGATTAAAGTTTAAATCCTTAATAACTGGCGCAGCCGAGTTGGCATAGGCCTTTGTTGAGATACGCACATTCATCATAGTCGCCACCGCATTACTGCGTTCTCCCAGCGGCGAATTACGCAGCCGTCGAGCAGCAACACAATACCAACAAAGGCAAAGGTGTAAGCGAGAATGCCGCCAATATCAAAGTATTGAAAATAAATCCCCAGCTGAAATCCAACCCCGTCACTGCAACCCATGAGTTCTGCAACTAAGACAATTTTCCATACCAATGCCAAACCGGAACGGGTCGCCGCCAATAAATAAGGATATAACTGGGGAAGGTAGACCTTAAGCAGAGTGCGCCAGCGCGAAATATTAAAGGCTTTGGCAACAGCCATAAGTTTAAAATCAATCGCTTTGCCACCCTCGCGTAGGGTGACCACAATGACGGGTATTTTGTTAATTACCACCGCCGCTACCGTCGCCAGTTCGTTTAGGCCCAACCACAAAAAGCACAGAATAATCACCACCAGTGCGGGAATATTCATAAACACGGTGACGATACCGTCTAGCAGTAAGTCGGCACGACGTGAATAGGCCATCCACAGCCCCAGCGGCACGCCGAGGGCCATGGCGAGCACAAAGCTCAGACCAACCCGCTGCAAGGTCGCCAGTAGATTGGCCAGCAAACTGCCATTGATGGTTTCTTGCCAAATTCGCAAACTAATCACATAGGGACTGGGCAGCATTTCTGGCTGCCAATACATCACCGTGGCCTGCCAGAACACCAGCAAGCCAAGAAAAGACATAAACCGCCACTTTGCTGCCACCACTTAGTTCACATCAGGACTCCTGGCGCCGCACAAACTGCCACCAGAACATCCCCTCGTCGAATTTATTATTTTTGTCATTTCTATTGGGCTCGGTATTTTTTAAACTCATCATTGTTGCGGTATCCACCTCGCCCACTAATTCAGTGCTATTAGACGGATACAAAAGATCGTATATTTTCCGTATTGCTTGGGCATTGTCGCGACTCAGCGGCTCGGGTATGCCAGCACGATATGCCGCTTTTAACGCGGTAAATACCGCGTCATTGTCGGCTTTTAGTAGAGGCCGGATGACGTCCCACTCGGCATCTGAACTCGCCAGCAAGGTCTTAGCCTCAGCCGAGGCGGCAAAAAACGCATTCATTAAAGCGGGGCGTTGCTCTGCAACGCGACGATCAAACACCCAACCCAACATAGGTACTTTGCCTGCCACACCGAAGGCTTCTAGCAGCTGCTCGGTACTCAATAAGCTCTGCATACCTGCGGCCACTAATCGCGCGTTGTAATGCCAGTAGTTGATTACTGCGTCTAGCTCGCCATTAAGTAATAAATGATTTAATAAGGGCGGCGCGGCGTATTTAATGTCGCTGATCTCGGCCAAATCCACGCCAAGCTTTTTTTGACCATAGGCGCGAAACAGCAACCAGCCCTTGTCGACTGGCCCCCCAGCAACGCCAATACGCTTGCCGCGCAAATCAGCTAGGGTATGGATGTTTGAATGTGGCGCAACCACCAAGCCGCCAATGGCGGTGGAGTATGGCGAATAGCCGTACTCACGACGGCCGTTTTTTTGCTTATTCACCCACACCCAGTCGTTCACCACCAAATCGACTCGGCCGCCCTGCAGGGCAATCACTGTCGCCTGTGGCGAGCCAAGTTCGACCAGCGCTAATTCAAAACCGTGTTTACGGTCTAGGCCATGACGCTTTATCACGTCCAGCTCCCAGTTTACGGTGCCGTACTTAAGTGCGCCGACGCGCAGTTCTTCGGTCGCACTGGCACTGAAACTGGCAAGGCTGAGTAGTACCGCGCACAGCCACCGTAAATTCCCGAATAAGCAAGGCGGGCGCTTCATGACTCTGCCAACTGCCGTGAGTTTTTAGCGTTTCTGAACAGCAGTGGCCGCACGTCATTAGAACGTTGGGCCTGCGCCACAGCAGCTTGAATTAAATGGTGATGTGAAGATTTATCGCACACCGGATCGGCATTCTCGGCGCTGCCGGTCAGATGATAGGCCTGGCAGCGACAGCCGCCAAAATCGTCGCCCTTCTCGGGGCAGCTGCGGCATGGTTCGGCCATCCAGTCATCGCCACGATATTTATTAAAGCCGTCTGAGCCATACCAAATATCCTTCAATGGCGTGCTTTTCACACTGGGAAAGCTAATCGGTAAATCTCGCGCGCTGTGACATGGCAACGCCAAGCCGTCTGGCGCAACGGTAAGAAACAGCGAACCCCAGCCATTCATGCAGCCCTTGGGGCGAGTCTCGTAATAATCGGGCACCACAAAAATAAGCTGCATTTTATTTTGATACTGCTTGCGAAAGCGCTGCGTTACTTCCTCGGCATGGCGCAGTTGCTCCGCCGAGGGCATTAAATTATCGCGGTTGTGCAAACCCCAGCCGTAATACTGCACATTGGCCAGCTCGACATAGTCGGCGCCAATCGCCACACAGAGATTCAGTATTGATTCAATATGGTCGATATTATGGCGATGCAAAACAAAGTTGATGACCATGGGATAGTCATACTCTTTGACGACTTGGGCCATTTCCAATTTTTTATCAAAGGCTTTGTGGCTGCCGGCAATTTGATCGTTTAGCTCTTTGTCGCTGTCTTGAAAGCTAAGCTGGATATGATCGAGGCCAGCAGTTTTTAAGGCGGCAACCCGCTCTCGGCTCAGGCCCATGCCCGAGGTAATTAAATTGCTATAGTAGCCTAGGCTGCGCGCCTCAGCCGCTAGGTCTTCTAGGTCTTGACGCAGCAATGGTTCACCGCCAGAAAAGCCCAGTTGCGCCGCGCCCAGTGCCCTGCCCTGCCGCAATACATGCAGCCACTGCTCGGTTGTGAGTTCGTCCTTAATGTTCGCGAACTCAAGGGGATTCGAGCAATACGGGCATTGCAGCGGGCAGCGGTAGGTTAGCTCCGCCAGCAGCCACAGCGGTGGGCCAATACGTTTAGCTAAAGACCCTCTAGATTTAATCGGGCTAGACAAAATCGGGCTAGACAAAATGCGTCCAGCCCTTGTCGTTGGCCGCGATAAAAAAGTCGATTACGTCGTCGGCTATGCCCTCACCGTCAGGGTATTTTTGTTCAAGGGAATCACTGATTTCTGCTACCGATTTTTTGCCGTCGCAGGCACTGAGTATTTCACCGGCGCTGGCATTGAGCTTAACCATGCCCTCCGGATACAGCAGTACAAAGCTGTCTTGCACCGGCTCCCACTGCAGGCGAAAGTGGCGGTGTAAACACGGGATTTGCTGAACGTGGTTCATAAACTGGTCCTCACAATCTGCTCTGTGCCGAGATGATGGTAGGGCGGCTGCATATGCACATACGCCATGCTGATGGCATCTAATAAGCACCACAGCACGTCTAATTTAAATTGCAGAATATTGAGTGCGTGTTGCTGCTGTTCTGCACTGCGAAAATGCGCCAAGGTAACGCTTAAGCCATGATCAACATCGCGGCGCGCCTCGCCAAGCCGCTTGCGGAAATAGCCCAGCGCCTCACTGCTAATCCAGGGATAGTGTTCGGGCCAGGAGCTTAAGCGACTCTGGTGAATTTCTGGGGCAAACATTTCGGTGAGCGACGAACACGCCGCCTCTTGCCAGCTCGCGCTGCGGGCAAAATTAACATAGGCATCAACCGCAAAACGCACGCCGGGCAGCACATGGCGGTGGTTCAGCAAATCATCACGTTTAAGACCACAGGCCTCGCCCAAGTATAACCACGCCTCTATGCCGCCCTTGTCATCACTAGGGCCATCGCCACGGCCATCCTGGTCGATAATGCGCTGCAGCCATTCGCGGCGAACCGCCCGATCTGGGCAGTTGGCTAATACCGCCGCGTCTTTCATCGGTATATTGCTTTGATAATAAAAGCGGTTAGCCACCCAAGCGCGAATTTGCTCTTTATTGCAGCGCCCCTCATGCATCGCAACATGAAAGGGGTGATAAATATGGTAAAAACGGCCTTTGTCCCGCAGCTCGCGCTCGAAGTCACTCGCCGACAGCGCCTCACTACGCTCGCTGATGGATGTGATGTGGTGCGCGCGCTGGGTCACCGGATCACCCCCACATTCTCCCCTTGATTTGGCACCTGAGCCGAAACGTCTGGCGCTAGGCTCGACGATTTAGCTAGCGCATCCTCACTGGCATCAAGCAGTATCTCCATACCGTCTGCCGCCACTTCGATCCCCTCTTTCGCCAATATGGCGCGTTCGGGAGAATCTTCGTCGAGGATAGGATTGGTGTTGTTAATATGAATAAGAATTTTGCGCTGGCGGCTAAAGTCGCGCAGCTTTTCGATCATGCCGCCGCGACCCGACTGGGGCAAATGGCCCATCTCTCTGGCGAGCTTGGTGCCCACCCCCGCAAAGATCATTTCGTCTTCGCGCCAAAAGGTACCGTCTACCATAAGGCAGTTGCTGCGCTGCATATAATCGATAACTGTGTCGTCTAAGCCGCCAAGACCCGGCGCGTAGAACACGCTGGTACCGGAATTCATATCTTCAATATAGAGCGCGACGTTGTCACCGGGGTGGGGGTCGTGCCGATGCGGTGAGTACGGCGGCGCTTTGCCGCAAATCGGCACGGCGGTTATGCGCAGACCGTCGAAACCCGCTGGTGTAATCGCACTGCCGTCAATGGCGAGTTCGCAGTAGTTAATACCGCCATTCCAGCTTTCTAACATGGTAAAAACGGGGAAGCCGGTGCTTAAATCTTGATGCACCATACGGCTGGCGTACACGTCGAAGGGGCAACCTTCGCGCAACATCAGCAAGCCGCTGCTGTGGTCAATTTGGCTGTCGACTAGCACCACCGCGCCAATGCCAGTGTCTCTTAGCCCGCGCTTTGGCTGCAGGATTACATTGGCTTCAAGCTGGGCACGGATGTCTGGCGAGGCATTAATTAACAACCAAGAAATACCGTCGATACTCACGGCAATCGACGACTGGGTTCGCGGCGTAGCGCGAATTTTGCCATTGCGAACGCCGTAACAATTCTGGCAATTGCAGTTCCATTGTGGAAATCCACCGCCTGCGGCAGAACCTAATACATGAACTCTCATTGCAATCTACTTCTCTGACGCGGCCACCCAAACACCGTTTAGGCAGCCTGCAAATTTAACGGTTTGCGAAATACATAGTGACTTCAAAACCTAATCGCAGATCTTGGTATCCTGGCTTTATCCACATGAGACTTACCTCTCTTATTTAAGTAGTTATTGCGTTTTCAGTATTCTGCGGCAGCTAACGGGGATGGTGTTTCTGCCACCCTTCGATAGTAAGCACAGCACCCCACCGCTAATACTGTACTTTAGAACTAGACCTAAGCGCTTTTAGTCCTAGGTCCATCGCGCGCCAAAACCGTCCAACAGCACTGCAGCGCTTAATGACAGGCAAAAAAAAGCCGCGACCTAAAGTCGCGGCAAACACAACGTCTTACCACTGCCTGGCGCGCACCTCTGACATAGGCCGCACCAGTTTAAACTGCGCATCAGTACCACAGCGCGCTGCAGCCTTCACCTCTACAACACACCCGCTAAGCGCTGGCTTTTAACAGCCTGTGGCTGACGTGAAAGCTTAGAAGAAGCCAAGCGGACTAGTGCTATAGCTCACTAACAAGTTTTTGGTTTGCTGGTAGTGATCCAGCATCATTTTGTGATTTTCGCGACCAATGCCGGACTTTTTGTAGCCGCCAAACGCCGAGTGTGCTGGGTAGGCGTGGTAGCAGTTAGTCCACACGCGGCCGGCTTGAATATTGCGGCCCATGCGGTAGGCGCGATTCATGTCCCGTGTCCACACGCCAGCGCCCAAGCCGTACTCGGTGTCGTTGGCAATGGCTAGGGCTTCTGCTTCGTCTTTAAAGCTGGTCACACCCAGCGTTGGTCCAAAAATTTCTTCTTGGAAAACACGCATTTTATTGTGACCTTGCATCAAGGTTGGCTGCATATAGTAGCCGCCAGCTAAATTGCCCTCTAAGACATTGCGGTTACCGCCAATCAGCATCTCAACGCCTTCGGCGCGGCCAATGTCCATATAGCTGAGGATTTTTTCAAGCTGCTGTAGCGAGGCCTGCGCACCCACCATGGTTTCGGTGTCGAGGGGATTGCCCTGCTTTATCTCGCGGGCACGAACCATAACCCGTTCCATAAACTGGTCGTAAATGCTCGCTTGCACTAGTACACGAGAGGGGCAGGTACACACCTCGCCCTGATTAAAGAAGCCCAGCAACATGCCCTCTACGCATTTGCTGATGTAGTCTTCTTCGTAATTCATCACGTCTTCAAAAATGATATTAGGTGACTTGCCACCCAACTCGACCGTTGAAGGAATCATACTGTCGGCGGCGTATTTAAGAATCTGCTCGCCTACTGCGGTCGATCCAGTAAAGGCAATTTTGGCAATGCGCGGGCTAGTGGCCAATGCGGCGCCAACATCTTTACCAAAGCCATTAACAATATTGATGGTACCGGCGGGAACAACGTCGGCAATCACTTCCATTAACACTAAAATGCTCGCTGGGGTTTGCTCTGCGGGCTTCATTACCACACAGTTACCAGCGGCCAGTGCGGGGGCTAATTTCCACGCGGCCATGAGCAGAGGAAAGTTCCAGGGAATAATTTGCCCAACAACGCCCAGCGGCTCGTGGAAATGGTAGGTAGCGGTATGCTCGTC
The DNA here is from genome assembly GCF_040892635.1 of Zhongshania guokunii. Classification (NCBI taxonomy): domain Bacteria; kingdom Pseudomonadati; phylum Pseudomonadota; class Gammaproteobacteria; order Cellvibrionales; family Spongiibacteraceae; genus Zhongshania; species Zhongshania guokunii. The sequence continues at coordinate 234,414 of NZ_JBFRYA010000004.1, forward strand.
TAACTCTGCAGCAGTACCTTCTTGGGAGCGAATGCAGCCGGCAAAGTAGCGGAAATGGTCAACCACCAACGGCAAATCAGCATTGAGGGTTTCACGTACACCCTTGCCGTTTTCCCAGCTCTCGGCGACCGCGAGCATTTCAATATTGCGTTCAATACAATCTGCAATTTTTAACAACACATTAGACCGCTCAGCGGGCGATGTTTTACCCCAAGCGTCCTTGGCTTTATGAGCGGCATCCAGTGCCAGCTCGATATCGGCTGGGGACGACTGGGGCACTTCACAAAAAGGCATACCGGTTACTGGGGTAATATTTTTGAAGTACTTGCCGTCAACAGGAGCGACCCATTGGCCGCCGATGAAATTCTCGTACCGGGCTTTAAATGTGATAACTGAGCCGGCTTCACCTGGTTGTGCGTAAATCATTTTTCCAACCTCGCTAGATATTATTAGTACGATAGATATTCAAATAGCCCAAACAGTGGCCAGGGCTGGTATTACTCATGCTATGACGATTAGCAGCAATCATTAACTGTACTTTGGTGCCCTTGAGCTTAGTCATTTAGTCGTAGACCCAGCTTTACAGCCCCATATACCGTGACACTTACCGACAAAAAATCCGGGCTCTCTTATCAAGAAGCGCCCGGAAAGCATCGACCCTAGGGGAGATTAGTCACTAAAAATTGGCGATAAGACCCAAGGCAAGGGTGCTGGTCTCTTCTTCTGCACTGCCAATTTCTAGGGTGTTCACGTTGTATTCCAGCACCGTGCGCAGCACCGCGTTAATGTCGTGAAACCACGCAATTTGGCTGGTGCTGTTATTCCACTCAGTTGAGGTTTCAACAGTGGTTTCACCGTAGGAGATAACAAAGCGCTCGGCGCCCATTGTGTAAGCCGCTTGGGCCACATAGCCGTCGCTGTCTACTTCCTTCCCGCCTTCAGAAATTAAACCCTGTAAACCGAGTGCCGAATCGGTAGCGGGCCCCAGCAGCAGGCCCAAACCTTCACCCGAGAAGCCAGACAGGTTTAGCGCAAAGCCGCCAATCTTAAATTTTGCGCCGTAGGAAAGTCCCTGCGAATCAACGTCGGCAACACCCACCGCCTCGCTCTCTGAGCTTTGCTTTAAAAAGCCCAGCCATGTGGTAAGGGAATTGCCCTCGCCCATTGCCGTGTTATAGGTCAGCTCGCCTTCGAAGCGCGGCATACTCTCTTCGCTGCTGCGCCCAGCGCCGGTATCTGTTGTGGTATTACCAGGATCGATAATGCCGACTGCCAGTTTAAAGCCGCCCGCAAAGTCTGGTGTGCGATAGGTGATCTGAGCGTGCGGGAAGGGATAGTGATAACCGCTACCAATATGACCAAAGGACACGCCCTGACCGTCGATCAAACCCAAGGTGTCGTTAACCGCGCCATAGCCCTGCAACATTTCATCTAAGAAAATGTTTGAGCGGCTGAACAGGGTAAAGTCTTTACCAAATAATACTTGGCCCCAATCGCTGTCGACAGTTGCGTAGAATTGACGCACATCAATACCGGTAGACGTTACTGCACTATCGCTGTCGTTAATTGTGACCCAGAACGACGAGCGGCCACCAACCTTAAGGTCGCCCACTTGTTTACTAAAATTAAAACCCACCCAATTTGGCAGCAAACCCATTTTGACCCGCGACTGGGTGCGATCCACACCGCTAATGTCATTATTGGTATCGCTTTGCACAAAGAAAGTATTAAACGAGGCATCTATCGATACCGTCGTGTCGCCTTGATTGTAAACCTCAACAGCCGCCATCGCCGGAATACTAAAAACCAGCGCGGTAGCGCCAGAAACCATGTGCCGTATTATTAAATTCTTATTCATGAGTTCCCCCAAAATTTTTGGCTGCTTAAGCCATCAACAGCGTCGCAATAAATTGCTCACCACATATAAACCCATCACCACATTGCAGCGATGCGCTTAATATGCGCAAATAGTTCCCGCATCCCCATACCACCTTGCGGCGAAATAAACGGTCTTTTGGCTATAAGACCAGACTAGAAAAGTGCTACGCCTAAAGGATGAAAAGCGGGTGGCGATGGCGCATTAATGGCTAATAATAAGATTTTGGAATTGCGGAAGAGCGTAAATAAAAGGCGGTAATTTATCTAAATAGGCTACACAGCAGGCAAGCCGTCAATAAGGTCATTCTTAAACATCGTTATGCTGAACTTGATCCAGAACCTAATACCACCTATGTAGTTCACAGCTAGCCCACCAGATGCCGGATCGAGTCCGGCATGACGACGTTACTACACTCGAAAACCTACCAACTGTACTTAAGCCTCAGCGCTAAACTGCGTGGCGGCGCGGGGCTGAGAAATCGCGGACTGTCATTATCTAAATCATCGAGCACTTCATCTGGCTCACCATACAGACCGAAGCGCTCATATTCTTCGTTTAGAATATTCTTCGCCTGAATATGAAAAGCTAGATTTTTAGTAGGACGATATTCCGCATTGGCACTCACCACCGTGTATGAGGCGGTTCGTGCATCTTGATTGGCTTCGTCACCCCGCAAATACACCCCGCTGCTGCTATTCACGCCAATGCCGCTACTCAGTTTTTCGGTCCATTGATAACCCAGCGAAAGTTTGGCGCTGTGCGCGGGAATCGACGGTATTTTGCTGCCTTTTTCAACACGCAATGCGCCGTCTATGTTACTGGGGTGGTTCGGCGAGAAGGAGGTGAACGCCGTTGCGTAGCTGGCATCCAGATAGGTATAGCTTGCGTCCAGCAGCCACTTGCCGCTGGTAACGGAGGAATTCGCTTCAATACCACGATGGCGGGTATCGCCAATATTTGTAAAGAAGCCTTGGTTGGACGACACACCGCCCACAGTTTGAAAATGGATGTCATCGCGATTGCTTGTGCTAAATAGCGCGACGCTCCAAACCTGCACGGTGTTTTGGATACTCGTGCCGCCAGCATGCTCACCACGTATTCCCCACTCCACACTGCGGGCAACAACCTCTTTCAGCGGCGGATCAGCAAGAAAGGTATTGGGCAGTACGCAGGGTGCGTCGGGGTGGGAGCACGCCAACTCCACGGGAGTTGGCGCTCGCGAGGATTGATACATGCCGGTGTACACGCTAAGGGCATCTGTTAAAAACCAGCGCAGACCTAAGCCGCCGTTTAAACTCGTATAGCGATGATCTGCCGTTAATTCTGGGCGCTCGCCACTCAAGTCTTTTGCGCCTACATCTACTTGGTTATAACGCAAAATCGCGGTCAGACTAAGCTGGTCGTTAAGCTGAATCGTATCCGAAAAATAGGCCGCCGCCATCGTGCTGCTGGCACGCAGTACCGTAAAGCCTTCTGCGTCATATAGGCCTGAGCCTGTGGTTGAACGGGTTTCGGTTAAGTTCGCAAACTCGACTTGGGAGTTAAAGTCGGTGATACCCGCCAGATAATCCGCGCCGACGGTGATGTGATGATTTAACGGCCCTACCTCGTAATTCCAAAATAGCTGCGCGCTGGCGCCCCAGCTGCGCTGCTGGCGGCGACTAATATTATTAACCGCATCAAATTCACTGCTCACCCCATTGCCAAACTGATCCCGCGCTAGCTCATCACTGTCGTCTTCACAGAGAAAATCGTCATTTGGCGTTTCGCATTTTTCAAATTCGCTGCCATCCCCATTAAAGCTATTGCTATACACCTGTCGATAAAAAACATTGGACGAAAACTTTACCTCCTCCGACAACCAGCGCGAGTACACAATATTCGTCATGCTCATTTGATTTTCTGTTAAATCTGGGTGGGTAAACACCGCATCACGCTCAGTCTCTAGTAAACCAACTGGAATGGCGCCATTGCCTTTTAGATAGGTATCCGAGAAGTTAAAAAATACGTCTAACTCGCTTTGTTCATCGTGGCGGCTCACTGCTGCATAGAGATTCCTCGCCTCGGTGGGCGAGTAATCTCGCCAGCCGTTCTCGCTGTATTTTTCTACTGACACAAACCCAGCCCAGTGTTCGCCGTGGGCGCCCTGTGATACCGATAGTGTGCGCTGCCCAAAAGAGCCCGCGCCAAACTCCAGTGCGCCGCTCGGCGAGGTAAATCCGGTCTTGCTGTTTATGACGATGGCGCCGCCCAAGGCGTTTTGACCAAATATGGGGTTCACCCCAGCAATCAAGGCCATTTCTTGCACGCTGCTCGCGGGTAATAAATCCCAATTTACCGTATCGCCAAATAACTCATTCACCCGCACACCGTTGTAATACACCACCAAGCCCTGCGCAGAACCCAATAGCGGCGATGCCGCGTAACCGCGAAAACGAATATCCGGTTGTAGCTGATTGTTCTGGGCGTCGCTAAGCGAAATGCCGCCGCCGTGTTGGTCTAAAAAGCCAGCCACCGAATAGGATTTATCTTTCTCTAACTCGGCCGCCGAGAAAATTTGCACTTGAAAGGGGGCAAGCTCGGTAAGCGTCCCCACGCCCATGGGCGACATGCCCACCACCCTCACATTTTCAAGCACCTTGTATTCGGTATTTGCCAAGGCCATTGACGATGTGCCCACCAGTAATATCGCAACGCATATAGGCCGCCGATATTTTATTTGCGAACTGCTCATTATTATTCTCCGCAGCGGGTATTAAAACTCCCCAGCCTACGGCATTACCGCGACGGCACAATTCAACTAAAGGGCGGCTAGGCAATTGCCACACCCTACTTTAGTCGCAAAATTGCCTCCCATAGCCTTGCCGCCGCCACTCTCGCCCGCGACCAAGACCAAAGTAGTAACGAACTGCGCGCTAAGTGGTATTCATTAAGGCCAATCGCTAATAGAGACTAGTTATTGCGCACCACCTCGGCAATAAAGTAGATAATTAGCAAGGTGTCGTCATGATTAGCAAAAGCAGCCACAAGCGCCACATTCCCTTACTCTTTGGCAGCCTGCTTTTGCTGTGCCTATTTAGCCTATACCCGCCTGCGGCTAGGGCCGACCTTAGCGCCAAGGCCAGTATCCCCGAAAACATTCTTGCGCTATTTCCCCGCGCCAACCGCGCGCCCGAGTTTGATCCGGCAACGAGAATTTGGGCGGTATATCAGCTCAATGAAGTTATTGGCTACGCCTATGAATCCAACGACTTTGTGGACTTCAAAGGCTTTTCTGGCGAGCGCATTAATGTATTGATTGGTCTAGACATGGATGGCCGCTTTGCTGGCCTGCACATACTTAATCATCACGAGCCCATTTTTCTGCATGGCCTTGGCCCCAAGCCACTAAAGGAATTTATTAACCAATATCCCCAACACAGCTTGTCGGAACATATTCTTTTTAGCGACCGGAAAACCGGACAAGGTGACGGCGGCAGCCACAACACTTACTTCGATGGCGTGACCAAGGCCACAGTGTCGATCATCGTTATCAACGACACCATCCTCTCATCCGCGCGGGAAGTTGCACGGCGAGTGCTTCCGGCTTTTGCACAACAAGCGCCCGCGGTGGTTCGCTCAGATGTATTTACTGCAATGGATTGGCAGGCGCTATTGGTGAGCGAGCTTGTTAAACACTGGACCATCCCCAGCGCGGATTTAGAAGCCAAGCTTGGTCACTCGCTGTCGAGTTATTTAGCAGACCAAGTTGACCTAAGCCAGGCAGACAGCAATGGCGATAGCAAAACTGAGCTTTACTATGCGTATCTAAATGCACCGAGTATCGGTAAGAACCTGCTTGGCGAGGAAGACTATCAGCGCTTAATGACCACGCTGAGTGACGGCGAGCAAGCTATCGCCATTATGTCTAGCGGGGTTTACGACTATCTCGGCGCCGACTTCCGCCCCGGTACGATTCCAGAGCGTGTCAGCCTTGAGCAAAACAATATCCCTATTACACTCCGCGATATTAATTTCTTTGATAGCAGTCAGCCCAATCTCCCTGAGGGCGCGCCAGCGCTCGACAACCTACGGATATTCAAAATTCGACCTCAGGCCGGTTTTGACCCCAGCAGCGCCATGCAACTGATACTGAATGTAAAACTAGATCGCAATCATTTGGTTCATGACAGCATTTATGTAAAGAGCGACTACGAGTTACCCGACAAGCTCTTTAGTCAGCTAAGCACACCAGAAACTAGCAAACCCGACGCCATGTGGATCAAAATTTGGAAGGGCCGCCTAAACGATATTGCAATACTCCTGTTGGGATTAAGCCTACTCACTGTTGCTTTTAGCCTTCAGCGCCAAATCGTCAACCATAGTCGTGAATTCCTATGGTGTAGACGTGGTTTTTTACTCTTCACCCTTGTTTATATTGGCGTTTACGCCCAAGGCCAACTGTCTATCGTGAATCTTATCGCGTTGTTTATGGGCGCTATAAATGGCTTTGATATCACTGTATTTCTGCTCGACCCCATCATATTTATACTTCTCGCCTACACCGCAATCAGTCTTGTGTTTTGGGGGCGCGGGCTGTTTTGCGGCTGGCTATGCCCTTTTGGCGTGATGCAAGAATTCCTCGCCAATGCCGCCGGCAAGCTGGGAATAAAACAGTGGCATATTAGCCCTCCGCTGCACCGCCACTTACTCAAGTTGAAGTACCTGATCTTGATTGGCTTACTCGGCACTGCGCCCTTCTCCCTTACCGCCGCAGAAAAAATGGCTGAAGTTGAGCCCTTTAAAACTGCGGTCACATTAACGTTTATGCGCGACTGGCCGTTCGTTATGTACGCGGCCATTCTTCTTGTACTGGGTTTATTCATTCATAAGTTTTACTGCCGCTATATTTGCCCGCTGGGCGCGGCACTGGCAATTTTGGGAAAGATTCATCGCTTTGAATGGCTGGACCGACGTCAGGAGTGCGGTAGCCCCTGCCAGCTGTGTAAGCATCGCTGTGGTATTAACGCGATAAACAAGACAGGCAGCATCGACTACGACGAATGTATTCAATGCTTAGAATGCGTGGTTATTTTACAAGATCCAGCGCAATGCGCGGCGGCGATGTCTGCTGAGAAAAAAAGCCAGAAAGCCCGCGCGCCACGTATTGATACTGTCACCATTATTGAAGGCAACAGTACTTCTTAGTGTGCGGTCGCTCTAAGCAAACGCCCCATCGGCTTTTTGCCAAACTGACCAGAGAATTCATCATTTTCCCAGGCGACATTACCGGCAATCATGACCAGCGGCACAACACCGTCGGAGCGATTCACTAATTGATCGTGATTGTATTCGGTGCGGAACTGGCGAATAACGTGGGCTTCGCCGTCGTAGTTCGCTAGCGCCTGTGGGTCAACTAAAATCAAATCTGCAGTATCCCCTTCGTTGATCGTGCCGCCTTTAACACCAAAGAGATTTGCGGCATCTTTGGTAAGTCGCTTCACCATATACGAGACGTCTTTATCACCGCCACTGGAGGCGAGTTTGAGGCTGCGCAAATTAACATCGTAAAACGCCATATTGGTCAGATGCGCGCCGCAGTCGTTGAAGCCTGGCATAAGCAGGGGATTCATTAATAATTCGCGAATAGTCTCTGGGTTGCGGTTCGCTGTGACTGTGCTCCAGCTAAGGTCAAGGTCAAAGCTACGCAACAGCTGCAGCATAAAGTCCGCTTCGTCACTGATCCAAAAGAAATCACTGTTAATAATCTCTTTTTCTGCTTCATTACATCCGCTCGGTGTCTCGCCGCGTTTAATCGCGATGATGCGGTCCAGCAGGTGCTGCATATTCAAGCCTACCCAATTATCAATTGGGCAGCCTTCCACGGTCATATCACTTAATTTGCGATTGAAAGCATAGTCTTCCATATTGAGAATACGCTTTAGCCTCGCCGCGCTCCAGCCATGCTTACCCTTTAGCCACATTGCCCTAAACGCTTTAATGTAATCGGCGTCATTCAGGATACGTAGCCGCGCGTCGCGATCTTCGATGTCAGTTTCATTCAGTTTTCTAAGCTCAGGTATCTCTTCTGATAATGGCGTTACTGCACCATCTGACCAAACTTTAAACGGCGCACCCAAGGCCTGAAGATGAAAGTCGCCGCGGAGAAATTTGGAATTTAAAACTTTGCTAAGCAACTTCGCTAAGCGTAGAAGTTTCCGGTTATTCGCCACATCTAAGGCAGCGACGACCGTGGTTCGCAATGGTCGTTTATGCAGTCTGCCACTGGTCAACAAAAACGTTTTTAAGGTGTTAATCGCACTGTCTTTTGGTGGTGTTGCCTGCCATACCGCGCCGTTGTCCCGCACGACCTGAGTCAATGCTTTAATTTCTTCGTATTTGGCAAATTGGGTGGGGATAGTTTTTTCGCAATTCGGCTGATTGGCCAGGTAATGAAAGGGCAAGGCGTCAGTCGAAAAGCCCGCGTAACCCAGTTTAAGCGCAGCGCCCAAGGTAGCCTGCATGTTCTTTAATTCACTGTCACTTGGGTCGCGGCTAATGCTGGCATCAAATCCCATGGTATCAATACGTAACATTGAGTGCGGAAATAGGGTGACGACATTAGGCCCTAAATTGAGTTGCTCTAGATGTTCCAAATACGCTTTTGGTGAATCCCAATCGACTTTGTCTGCGCAGCTGCGCAATAATGACTTTGGTAGATTTTCCACCCGAGCAAAGCAATCGACGATGGGGTCTATATCACCGCTGCGCTGGTTCCCAAACGCCAAACCTAAACTGCAATTTGCGATAACAACGGAGGTCGTACCGTGCCGCACCGACTCGGGCAAACCGGGCGCAACTTCGAGCTCTAAATCGTAATGGGTATGGATGTCAAAAAAGCCCGGCATAAGCCATTTTCCACTGCCATCGATTACGCGTGCCGCACCCTCAGTGGCTAAATTTTTACCTCTTGCCACAATTTTACCACCCGCGATTGCGATATCTTCTATAACAGCAGCTTCACCGTTATTAAAAATTTTGGCATTTTGAATTAGTGTGTCAACTATTGCTGATGAGCTCATGACTTATTATCTCTATTCTTATAAGTTATCGAAATAACTGGCGAGCATAGCTGCGCCCAGTTGTAATGTAAGCACTTTTGATTGTTCAGGGCGGCCAAATACCTGGCGATGCACCAAGCCCTCTGCCATGGCAAATAGATTAAAGGCAACGGCATCGGCGTTTTCAATATTAAAGCGATTCACAAACATCAATACCCGGTCATACAACATTTTTTCGCCTTGGCCTAAAATTTCGGCCAGATCAGGATCGAGTTCTTTGCGCTGCTCTAATATTTGGTGAAGCTCAGGCGCTTGCTCATGAAACCCATAAATTAACTCCAAAACCTGATGGAAAATCCGCTCCGTGGCACCCGTTTTTACACTGGCCGTTTCCGCCTTACTACTGAGTTCAAGGAACTCGGTCGCCGACGGCACTTGTTGATAAAGCTCTTCCATGCGCTGCTTTGCTATGACGCGAAGCATATCTTCTTTATTTTCAAAATACTGATAAAAAGTACCCGTCGCGACACCTGCTTTATTCGCCACTGTCTTTGCCGTGGTATCGTGATAACCAAGGCTAACAAAGCACTCGCTTGCCGCAGCGATTAAGGCAGCACGTTTTTGTTTGGCTCTAGCTTGCGTTGGCATGGCTTTCATTGGGTGGCTCTATTCGTTTATTTTTACGGCGTATCAAACTGCTTATCAAAACAATATAGCCAAAACTTGAACTAGACGTCAAGTTCAGTTTTAATGACAGCACGTTAGTCTATTCTTTTTGCTTAAGAGCATGGGTATATTGGGGTAAACATGGACACTGATAATAAAAGCAATTTAAAGACAGCCCTTACCAACTGGAAGGCCAGCGGAGAGAGGCTGGAACTCAAGGGCCACCAAATATTCGTTAAAGACGAGGGCCCGAGCGACCTCCCGGTATTGCTGCTTATCCACGGCTTTCCCACTTCAAGCTGGGACTGGTATGGCATATGGGATACGCTAAAAGCACGCTTTCGCCTAGTCACCCTCGATATGCTGGGCTTTGGTTATTCCGACAAACCCAATATCAGCACCTATTCCATTCACGGCCAGGCCGATATTGTTGAGGCACTGATTACCGCCAAATCTTTAGATCAGTTTCATGTCTTGGCCCACGACTACGGCGACACCGTGGCCCAAGAACTATTGGCACGACAGCAGCAGGGCGTCGGCGCTGGCACATGGTTGTCTTGCTGCTTTTTAAATGGCGGTTTATTTCCTGAAACACACCGCGCAATATTGACCCAAAAATTACTCCTGAGCCCGATAGGCCCACTGCTAAATAAACTATCCGGCTATAAGCAGTTCAGCGCGCGATTTAGCTCAGTATTTGGCGACCAAACCAAACCCACCGAAGAAGAACTCCGAATCTTTTGGGCGCTCATTAATGAGAAAGGCGGAAAGCACATATTTCACAATTTAATTACCTATATGCGGGACCGCAAAGAACATCGTGAACGCTGGGTAGGTGCACTGAACAACGCCACTATTCCGCTCGCCTTAATCAATGGCTCGGTAGATCCCGTCTCTGGGGCACACATGGTCGCACGCTATAAAGAGCTAAAATGTCGTTTAGATTACTTAGGCGAATTGGCGACCGTTGGCCACTATCCTCAGGTTGAAGACCCCGTAGGTGTCACGCGGCATTTCTTCAATTTTATTAATAGCCAAAAATAAGGTTCAACCAAGCATAGTTCGTAATGACGTGCTAGGTGCCTGTTTTACAGGTACCTAGCACAATAATTTTTTAAAGCGATTTTTGTAAATGTATTCCTACGCCCCACCGCAAACTTCCCGCAACTAATTAAGCACCACCAGCGCCGCCCAGCAGTAGCTGCCACTTTCTGTGTAGAAGCTTTACGACTTTAGTTCAATTGTTATCAGCAGCAAGCACAGTGACACTTAGCACCATAATTTTTATGTCGGAACGCCTGCCATGTCTAAAAACCTCGTACACAAAGTGCCTAAAAATTTTCACGATGCACACATCACCCCACAAAAATATAAAGAGATGTATCAACGCTCAATAGATGATCCAAATGGCTTCTGGGCAGACATGGCAACTGAGTTCTTAGATTGGAATCAGACATGGAACCGCGTTGTTGACTACAATTTTTCTAAGGGCCAAGCCCAGTGGTTTAGTGGTGCCGAACTTAACGTTAGCTACAACTGTATTGACCGGCACCTACCCAAGCGTGCGAAGCAAACCGCGCTAATATGGGAAAGCGATAATCCTGAAGAGAGCATGGAGATAAGCTATGCCGACCTCAAGACAGAAGTGTGCAAGCTTGCCAACACCTTAAAATCGCGTGGTGTTAAAAAAGGTGACCGGGTGTGCATTTACTTGCCTATGATCCCCCAAGCAGCTTACGCAATGCTTGCCTGCGCCCGCATTGGCGCGGTGCATTCTGTGGTGTTTGGCGGATTCTCACCAGAGGCGCTTAAAGACCGAATACTGGATGCCGATTGCCGGCTCGTTATTACCGCCGACGAAAGCACCCGGGGCGGTAAAAACGTACCGTTAAAGGCCAATGTCGACAAGGCACTCGCCCATTGCCCAGATGTCCACACCTGCCTTGTTGTTAAGTGCACCCACAACGATATTCCATGGGTCGCGGGCCGCGACATCTGCTACCGAGATTCCGTTAGCGTAATGAGCGCCGACTGCCCACCCGAGTCGATGGCTGCCGAAGACCCGCTATTCATTCTCTATACCTCTGGCTCAACAGGCAAACCCAAGGGTGTACTCCACACCACGGCAGGCTACCTATTGCAAGCGGCCATGACCTTTAAATACACTTTTGACTATCGCGAAGGCGAAGTCTACTGGTGCACCGCCGATGTTGGCTGGGTCACCGGTCACACCTACATTGTGTATGGGCCGCTGTGCAACGGCGCCACTAGCCTCATGTTTGAAGGCGTACCAACATACCCGGATGCCGGTCGTTGCTGGGACATTGTAGACAAACACAAGGTTAATATTTTCTATACCGCGCCAACTGCAATTCGCGCACTACAAGCCCAAGGCGATGAGTTTGTTAGCCGCAGTGATCGCAGCAGCCTACGTTTACTCGGCACCGTGGGCGAACCTATTAATCCAGAAGCATGGGAGTGGTACCACCGTGTCGTTGGCGACGCGCGTTGCCCGATCGTCGACACATGGTGGCAGACCGAGACCGGCACTCATATGATCACCGCACTTCCCGGTGCCACCGACCTAAAACCCGGTTCCGCGAGCTTCCCCTTCTTTGGCGTGCAACTGGCGTTGCTGAATGAAGACGGCAGCGAAGTGCAAGGCGCGGGTTCGGGCTACTTGGTGGTTAAATCATCTTGGCCAAGTCAAATTCGCACCATCTATGGCGACCACCAGCGTTTGATCGACACCTATTTTAGTACCTACGAGGGCTACTATTTCACCGGTGACGGTGCCACCCGCGATGCCGACGGCTACTACTGGATTACTGGCCGGGTCGACGACGTGCTCAATGTGTCTGGCCACCGCATGGGTACCGCTGAAGTTGAAAGCGCCTTAGTGCTGCACCCTAAAATTGCCGAAGCCGCCGTGGTAGGCTTTCCACACGACATTAAAGGCCAGGGTATTTATTGCTACGTCACCCTTATGGACAACGCTGAGGTCGACGGCAATTTACGCGCGGAACTCATTGCCTTGTGCAGCCGCGAGATCGGCCCCATTGCCAAACCCGATGTAATTCAATGGGCGCCCGGTTTACCAAAAACACGCTCTGGCAAAATTATGCGCCGCATTTTACGCAAAATAGCGGAGTCTGATATGGACTCCCTCGGCGACATTACCACCTTAGCGGACCCAACCGTAGTTGATACTTTGATAAAAGATCGCATCAGCATGATGGCCAAGTGAGGTAGCAAGAAAGAGGGTACGGGCTTACGATAAGCCCGTACCAGTCATTGCGCTGCCATCACCAGCGACTCCGGCTTAGCCACCTTGTCATTCAACCTCTCACTAGGCGGCAGTTGTCCACCATCTAGTTTAATTAAATACGCCATTACATAAGCGGCGGGAAATACTGCCACGGTATCCCTGCCTGGCTTTTTAGCCTCAAACCGCACCGCGAGACCAGACGCCATAGCGTCGTCTAACTGTTGGCGACTCAGCTCTGCAGTAACAATCTCCTGCTGCACGCACTCTAAGTACGTGCTACTACACCGCGAGAAGCGACGCTCTTCAGTATTAAAAGGCAGCGCTTGGCCGCCTAAGCTTGCCGCGCGGTAAAAACGCCAGCCTCCCATATAACGCATTTCCAATAAGACTTGATGACGCGCGACGCCCTGATCATCGGTAATGGTTCGAATATAGCGCTGGCTGTAATCATCTACCCAGCCAATCGGAACCCGCTTAGCGATGCTCATGCCGCGCAGGACCCGTTCTTTATCCACCCCGACCTGCTCATACTTAGTGAGCGCAACAATATCTGCCACGCTCAAAACATCTTGCGACTCTGCGTATGCCGCCACCGATACCCAAGCACCTAACAACACGACGATTAGCTGTTTCATACGTCCTCCACGAGTTAAATCACCCTGTATTATTATTTGGCTCAACCCAGTAACTGAGCGCTCAATCAATAATTACGAGATTCGACTCAAAGTGGATTTCGGAAGAGTTGGGACAACAATATCTGTATCGACTGTATTTAGCGCCCCGACATGGCGCTAAATACAGCAAGCAAATTAGAAGGAAAGGCTAACTGTTATTGAGAAGGCCACTTATCGACCGCCCCACTACTCAAAATCCTGCGCACTGTGCCGCTCGGCCATTTGGCTCTCTTCCGGCCCCCACACCCGATTCACTCGGCGGCCACGCTTTACCCCTGGGCGCAGCGCAATCTGATTTGCCCAGCGCAACACATGTGCATAAGAGGCCACATCAAGAAACTCCGCCGCGTCGTAGAGATAACCCTGCACCAATGCGCCATACCATGGGTATGTGGCGATATCCGCAATGGTGTAGTTATCGCCACACAGGTAAGTATTATTAGCAAGATGCTTATCCAGCACATCAAGCTGACGCTTAACTTCCATGGTGTAGCGGTCGATGGGGTACTGAAATTTCTCTGGCGCGTAGGCGTAAAAATGACCAAAGCCACCACCCAAAAAGGGTGCACTGCCCATATTCCACATTAACCACGACTGACAGGCAGCGCGCTCCGCCGCTTGCTTTGGATAAAATGCATCGAATTTTTCGGCCAAGTACAGCAGAATTGCCCCCGACTCAAAAATTCGAATTGGTGGGTTGGCACTGCGATCTAATAGAGCTGGAATTTTAGAGTTGGGATTAATCGCGACAAAGCCACTGCCAAACTGATCGCCATCGCTAATATTAATGGTGTAGGCGTCGTACTCCGCATCACTAATCCCCAGCTCCAATAATTCTTCCAGCATCACCGTGACCTTTACACCGTTTGGGGTCGCCAAGGAATACAGCTGGAGTGCATGCTCGCCAACCGGCAGTGCTTTTTCGTGAGTCGCGCCAGAAACTGGCCGATTGATATTGGTAAATTTACCACCACTCTGATTTTCCCAAGTCCAAATAGCTGGCGGCGTGTAGCTTGGTGATTCTGACATTTACATTGACTCCCGTTGCGGTGAAAACAGCGTTTACCCGACCTAATACGCTAGTTAAGCATGGTACAAGTGATATCACTAATAGAGCAATTAAGCGCCACTTTGTTACACCTACCGCGATAATCGCCCTATATGACCCTAAAAAAGCCAACATTGGAATTTTCAGCCATAGAGACAGTGCATTAGGCGTGCTATAAAAACGCCCCGCTTAAAAGCAGAGAAGTGATATGCCGGTTACTCCTAGTGCAAATAAAATCTGTAAGGCCATCTTTAGAGCCCCGACGCTGTCACCGACGGCCACTAATTCACTAATCATAGATCCCGCTGAGCAGCCTATCGACTGCGGCGATATTGAAGCTATTTGGGCAAGTGCAGAAGCTCTCCATAACAGTGGCATGCACCCGATGGTGAGCATGTGCTTACGCTATAAAGGTAAAACCGTACTGCATCGCAGTATCGGCCAAGCGCGGGGTTTAAATAATGAAACACCGGTGGGCGCACAATTAGATACGCCAGTATGCCTATTCTCTGCATCCAAGGTAGTCAGTGCCGTACTCATTCACAAGCTTGCGGAAGATGGCCTGCTAAATTTGCTTAATCCCGTGAGCTATTACATTCCGGCTTTTGCACAAAATGGCAAAGCCAGCATTTCGATATACCAACTTTTGGCACACCGCGCTGGTGTTCCAGGGGTGCCACCCGGCACATCGCCAAGCATACTGTTTGATCCGCAGGAATCATTGCGCCTAATTTGCGAGCAGCCGCCACTAGACAACGACGGCCGCGTGTTGGCTTACCATGCCATTACCGGCGGCATTATCGCCGCCGAGTTAGTTAGGGTGTGCACGGGCCTAACCATGAACGAATACCTAGACAGGGTTATTCGCAAGCCGATGGGCTTCAAGTCATTTACCTTCGGCATGCCCAAAAGCAGCCGAGGTAGCGAAGCCCAAAATTACATTAGCGGCCTTCCCAGTGTATCGATGCTAGGAAGACATCTGGAAAAAATTCTCGGCGCCAATGTCGATAGCGTGGTTGATATTTCAAATACTGATGAATTTCTCGACGCCATCATCCCCGCCGGGAATTTATACGCCAACGCCGATGAGGCCTGCCAGTTTTTCCAAATGCTGCTTCAAAAGGGCGAATGG
Organism: Zhongshania guokunii; assembly: GCF_040892635.1. Taxonomy (NCBI): domain Bacteria; kingdom Pseudomonadati; phylum Pseudomonadota; class Gammaproteobacteria; order Cellvibrionales; family Spongiibacteraceae; genus Zhongshania; species Zhongshania guokunii. The sequence goes on from NZ_JBFRYA010000004.1 coordinate 250,121, forward strand.
CACGGCAAGCAAATTTTATCTCCGCTGCTAGTATATCGCTTAACTTCTGAGGCTTCGCGACCGCAACATGATCGCTCGCTCGGGGTTCCCATGCGCTACAGCGCGGGCGCGATGTTAGGCGGCCGCGTGTTCGGCCTGTATGGCCGTAACACACCCTATGCTTTTGGCCATTTAGGGTTTTCAAATATATTTTGCTGGGCCGACCCTGAGCGCGACATTGCCGTCTCGCTGCTGAATAATGGCAAGCCTGTACTGGGCAGCCACATGTTTCATCTACTGGGTTTAACGGAAAACATTCGCAAATGCTTCCCCCAAAAAAGTGATATGTCAGGCTGGAGTGGTAGCTTTGGCCAACATGAGCTAAGCCCTAGCTAAATCAGTTGCGGATCTAATCCGGCAGGAGTAGATCCGCATAACAACAGCAAAAATAAATGCTGGTATTATGCGATTAACTACCAAGATCCGCAGCGTGCTTACATTTCGTGTAGGCGATTAGCCGATTGCGCCATAAGCTTAATTTCATGCTCTTCAATGTCGATTAATTGTTCCAGCATTTCTGCAGCCGGTGTAGCAATACAGCGGCTCAGTAGGAAGCGGTAGAGATCAATCAGCTGCGCATGGATGGCACTAACCTCGGCGAACATTTCATCTGCCGACATTTGCGCCCAGCGCACATCGGTTTTTTCAGTATTAGGCAAGGGCTGATCATTTAAAAATTCCGCACACCAAGTACCCAGTGCAGCATCACTTTCCGTGGGTTTAAACGCAAAGAGGACTTTGGCTAAACTACGCTCATGATCGGCAATATAATCGCTGAGCATTTTTGCGCGCTCATCACTGCTACTCGCCACACTATCTTGCAAATAGCCGGCGAAGGACTGATGGTAGGCCGCCGACCACTCAACCATTTCCTGCATTGTTTCAATGTGCATATTGTTACTCCTAAGATCGCCAGTACGTGCTAAACGTATGCTTGGGACAAGTAAAATCACAAACATACTCACGAGACTGCGCAAAGGGGTACAGCACAAACCTTGGGCGAACGGCTGAATAAGCAGCTGCTTATTGCTCTATAAATTGAGGGGAGGTCGCTAGCTTGGCTTTTTCTTTGCCTTGCCGCGGCCACCGACCCGACTGTTTTTCTTATCGGCTTTGGTATTGGCAGCAGTATCTAATTGCTCTACCCAAAACAACGTGTCGAGATAGCTCACGTAGCGATTTAAATACTGCGGTGACAATTCGCGCATCATGGTCAGCGCCTTGATGGCCAGCATTTGAGGATTGAGCGGGCCGGGACTTTCAGGGCCTTCGGCAATCGCAAGCTCCACCCGTTTTTCGACGGCGCGGCGCTGCTGATGCACCCGCATGGTTTGACTGGCCTTTAATGATTTAAGCGGGCCGTCGCTGGTTTCTGGTTCTGCGCTCTGGCTTGAGCTCGGCTTGGGACTAGCAGCGTACATTTCCGATTGCAGTAGCGCGCGCTCCTGCGCCTGCATCTCCTGCTCCAAACCTAAGGGGCCTGCTGCGGCCTGGGGCTGCGCCCGATCTAATACTTGGCGCAACTCGACCAAGGCCTTTACGGTCGCACTCTGACACCCTGCGCTCGGCTGCACCTGAGCGGAATCAGACGCGGCAGACAAATCCTGCGCCGCCGCACGGGCATTACGATAGTCGGTTAAGGCTCGGTGACTTTTCGCTGTGAGCTGTTCATTTAACGGTTCGCTAGCCTGCTGAGCACGGATCGCCAGCGCTTCAATATAGCGAAAACGCACTGGGTCGAAGCTGTCGTCTCCCGCCGCTCGCAACGCGGCAATTTTCTCCAGCAGCGCCAAATTCGTCATAGTGCAGCTGCTGACGATAACGGCGCCGGTGCCGATGCCGCCCGCTTCACCATCGGCACCGGCGCCATTTCAACGCGACGATTTTGGGAGCGACTATCGCTGTCGGTATTTGCTGCCACCGGTTGCTGCGCGCCAAAGGCCGCAGCAAATACGCGATTTGGCGGCATGCCCTCGTCAATCAAGGCTCGGGTTACGGTTAGCGCGCGCTGAGCCGACAACTCCCAGTTGTCGGAGAAGTGTAAATTGCCCTGCTGAATAGGCAGGTCGTCGGTAAAACCGCTGACCATAAGTAATTGATCACTATCAATTAGATACACCTGTAACGGCGCCCGCAAGCTATGTAATAGCGCGCGCCCCTCGGGCTGCAATTCTGCTGAATTGAGCGAGAACAGTACACTGCCACTGATGCCAATACGACCATCGCGCAGGGTTACCCGACCACTGGCCAAGGGCTCGGCAAGTGCCGCTTCCAAAGCTTGGCGACGCTGCTCGGCCACTTCCCGCAACTGGGTTTCACGCTTTAGGGTTTGGGATAACTCCAACTGAAATCCCAAGCTCCACACCAGCAGCAAAACAAACACACCGACTAGGCCGGTCATCAAGTCGCCAAAAATCGCCCAGATTGGCGGTTCTTGATCTAGGCCTTCATCTAATCCGCCACCCATACCCGAAAGACTCACCCGCGAGCCTCCGCCTGAGCAACGGCCCTGCCAGTAAGCTGCTGCAGCTGACTGATAATGTCCTGTTGGGACAGCATATTGTGATCGATAATTTCTCGTGCCTGGGCAACGTAATATGCCATTTGCTCGTCGCTGCGCGCGGTGCTATTACCCAGTGCCGTTTCAATCGAGGCCATGGTCTTAATGAGGCTGGCATTCGATTCGCTAAACAAACTAACCGCACTGGTAAAGGCTTCGCCCATGCTGGCCAGCTCGGCACTGCTCACCTCAAAATGGCTAACAATATCGGCGAGCTTGGTGCTTTCATCGCTCACCTTGTCGCTAAATTGGCTGCCAATAGACTCAAGCAGGCCCGCGGAGTTTTGCAGAATACTTTCCACTGCCTCGCGCTGGCCAGCGGCTGACTGCTGCAGCGAATCCGCCAAACTATTGAGCTGGGTCATTAACTCGCGACGCTCGCCGAGCAAGCTATTGTCCCGCGCAATATTTTCGGTCATTTCCGTCCGCAATTTCGCCATCAGCTCTGCGGCAATACGCGGTGTTTCCGAAGCAGACGCTATCAATCTGCCCATGGGTTCTTCCAGCGCATTGGCCAAGGTAGCCAAGTGCTCGCCAACAGCGCCCTGCAATTCCGCCAAGCGCTCCACCGCCGCTTCACCGCGACGCTCTTCAATCTCTCGCAGGTTACTCAACTCGGTTTGCACAGTACTCGCCAATTCGGCCATGCGCTGCTGGTAGTCGCTCAGCCACTTCTCCTCGCTGCTTATCCGCGCCTGCACCAGCTGCTCAGAGCTGTGCAGCAATTGCTGAAACTCGGCGGCAATCTCTTGACTGCCCGCGTGGGCATTGGCCGTCAATTGCGCAGCACTATCACTCAGCAAGCTAGCACTGCGCTCAAACACAGCAGACCAATTAGCCAAGCGCGCCTGTTCTGCCGCATCTTGGCGAGCCAAGCTGTCGTCACTCACGCGACTAAAGGTGTCGAGCAGCGAATGGCTCGCCGCCGCAAATTCGCTATTAAAGGCTTTTAGGCCATCATCCACCTGTGCAAGCAAGGTTTCACTGCCGCGCTGCTGGGCTTGCATGCCCTGCTGCCAGCCTTGGCTGAACTCCTCAGTGGTATTAGCAAACCGGGTACTCAAGGCGGCGAGGTGTTCTTGCACAGCAGCGCTGATCTGCTGCTGACTGTTCTGCAGCGCTTGGCTAACGTCCTGCGCAAAGCCTTGCACCACCGGCCCAACACTTTCACCCACCAGCCGACCGCTGTCAGCCAAACTGCTTTTCAAAGAAGCATCAACCGAGTTTGCCAACTCGCGATACTGGGCTTGCGCCGCAACATGGAACCGCTCCTGACCAGAAATGAGCTTGCCGCCTAAATCATCACTCATTTGCGCTAACCGATCTGCCAATGTCGCGAGTTGCTGCGCCACATCGGGCAGGGCCGCCGCCTGCTGCTGCATAGCCTTGTAGCTTTGCTCGCGCTGATAACTTAAAGAAAAGTTTTTAAACGCCCCGCGCAGCTGGCCGTCGAGTTGGCGAGATACCTGCAAGCGCTGACGCCGACTTAGGGTAGAAATAAAGCCCAGCATCGCCGACGCCGTCACACCCGCCACCGACGTCGCAAAAGCCATCCCCAAACCCTTGATGGGCGCCGCTAAACCAGCGCGCACCGCCTCAAGTTCGGTGCTGCCTTCCAGTGCCGTAACCGCACCTTGCAGGGTAGTGACCATACCAATAAAGGTGCCCAATAAACCGAGCATCACCAATAGGCCAATCAGGTAGGGACTTAACACTGGCGCCGGCAAGCCCACATACTCACTTTGAATGCGTTGACCAACGGCATTGCGAAGCCCCTGCGGCACACCCGCCAACCACGCTTCTAAATCGTCTACGACATCCGCGTTTTTTGGCAGCGCCGCGCTGAGACCAAGACTGGCTTGCTGGTAGCGAATAAGCTCCGCAAAACCGGCAGTAAAGGCCAAGGCTATTAATACGCTCACACCCAGCGCCAGCCAATTGCTGCCGACAAAGGCCGAGGCCATCCACAAAACTACTACAGCGCCTATAACAAAAGCGACTACCGACAGGATTCTTGTCATGACTGTGTTGCTACCTCTACTTCAAGGGCTTCCATCAAACCCATCACTGGCATCAACCGTAACTCCAGCTCTGCCAATAACAAGCCCTGCATTTCTGTAAAAAAATTGTCCAGCCAAGCGCCTTTTTGCAACCAGAGCGCGGGACTATCGCTCATCAGCTCGGGCTCTAGCTCCAGTTTGAAGCCGGCATCTTCTGATACGCTGCGCTGGGCATCTTGTACCGCTTTGTATTGCTGACTTAAAAAATAAAAGCGCTGCGCCAATAAGCGCGGAATACTGGCCAGTACGCGGCGATTATAATCGCCTAGCTTATCTTCCAAACTGCGGTCCAAAGCCGCAAGTTGGGCGAGTTGTGGCGACTGTCCGGCAAGCGCATCTTGTAATTGCCGGCGCAACACCAAAACACGGTGATCAAGCTGGCTTTGATGCAAATTATAAAAGCGCTGATAGGCTTGAAAGCCCTGTTCAGGTTCAACAAGCGTTTCGGCGCTAGGCTGGGGCAGTATAAACGGTGCCCCACTACCCTGCCCCTCACCGGTTTCGGTAATAAAGCTATTAAGAATAAAAGCCAGCATCTCGGCTCTGGTCTGTAAAAATGTATTCTTAAGTTCAGCGACATTGGCGGCAGCTGGTGTAAACACCAATTTATTAAGGCCGCGCAGCGACTCAGACAAGGCGATAGAGCCCGACAGGTCGATTAACTGACCTAATTTTTCCGCAAAGTTTTTGTGGGGGAGCTCAGTGTCTGCCGCGACCAATTCACCCAAAACACCCTGTAAACGCGAGATTTTTATAGAAACCGGATTCATAACTGCCTTAGGGTATCGAGCCTGTATGTGGCGACAATACCGCGGGAAAGGGAAATCAAATTGCAGGGACCGACATACTCAAACCGTCTTTTGCGCCCAATTATCGCCATTTTGCCGCGATATTCAAGGATTGTGTCGCCATTGACGCTTTTCTTAGCAAGGCGCTGCCGGTGCTGCAGCGTAGCGGCATTCGCCGCCCTCGCCCAAGAGCATCTCAATCGCCGTAGATCATTTTTAAATACGCCAATATATCTCCCGACTCAAACATCGCCACCTCGGTGTTCGGGTCTACCAAATACGGTACCTGGGAACGCCCCGTGAGTTCATTAAGCCGAACCCGATTTGCGCTCGTGATGGGCGCCTCGGGGAAAAATTTAGCGCGCACCACTGGCGGCCCCATTTCCTCCCAGCGGGATTTACCGAAATTACGCAGCCGGTAGGGGATCTCCAATTCGCACAGTAGCTCCCGCACTGGCCGCGCATAGGGGCTGGATTCAAAGCTATACAGCTCTAATGGCGCTACCGGTGCCACCGAACTTTTCGCATTCATGCCCCGAGCGCGACCAATCGAACGGCTCACTGTCGCCAGCGTGGAACTGCTCACCGCCAACTGGCGCTTCAAACCGCTTGGCGCCTGTTTGCGACCACCGCCGTACTGCTTATACAAGTGAGTAATAATGGCGCTCGATTCTAGTATTTGATCGCCGGTATTGGGATCAACCAACAATGGAAACTGGCTGATGCCGCTAATATCCAGCGCTGCTGGCCTAAAGCGCATGCCACCCTTAGGGCAGGGATAAATCATCACGTCGAGATCCAGCTCGCAAAGCACTTCGCGCACCAAGCGACAATATGGGCAGGCTTCAATATCGTAGAGTTCCAACAGCTGCTCAGGCTGGCTGTTGTTTCGACCAAAGGCCGCTGTTCCCCGCCAGCCACGCGCACTACTGGCGAAAAGAGAGGTAGTTAAATCGAAGGCATTCATTATTTTTAGCGTTCCTAAAAGTCATGGTTTAGACGTCAGCCGTAATTTACACAGTATCAAGCCCCCTTGAATAGCCATAGATTCGCTTAATCGCGGCGACTGAGCCACGCAATATTGCCGAGGGCATCACCAAAAGCACTATTGAGCACTACTCAATAGTAATTTATATCAGGCTTATGGTATGCTCACTGAAATCAGTAAATTCGAGTCTCAGTATCAAGCTCCGCGAACTGAGCTTTTTCAACAAGGAATTCGGCATGGGCGACCAGACCATTCATTACCAACTCAGCGCCAACGGGATAGCGACGATCACCATGAATCGCCCCGACATTCACAATGCCTTTGACGATACCGTCGTCGCAGCACTCACCGCCGCCTTTAAAAAAGCCGGTGACGACCCCGCTGTTCGCCTTGTTGTGCTCGCCTCAACAGGCAAGAGTTTTTGCGCCGGTGGCGACCTCAATTGGATGCGTCGCATGGCGACTTACACCTTTGAAGAAAATCTCCGTGACTCGCAATTATTGGCCGAGATGCTCCGCACCCTTAACTACCTGCCCAAGCTCACCATCGCGCGGGTACAAGGCCCCGCTTATGGCGGCGGCGTTGGTCTAGTGGCCTGCTGCGACATGGCCATTGCCTCGCCAGAAGCGGCATTTTGCCTCAGCGAAGTTAAGGTTGGCATGATTCCCGCCACCATCGGCCCCTATGTAGTGCGGGCTATTGGCCAGCGCGCCTCACGCCGCTACTTCACCACCGCCGAATTAATCACTGCCAATAAAGCCTTGGAATTAGGCCTCGTTGCCGAAGTTGTGGCCAGCGATGAGCTCGACAACTGCATTGCCGGCATCGCCAAAGGCCTGCTCCGCAACGGCCCCCGTGGCGTTGCCGAGGCTAAGCGCTTGGTATTGGATATCGCCGACGGCGAAATCACTGACGCCATGATCGCCGACACCAGCCAGCGCATAGCCGAGACCCGCGGCTCTGACGAGGGCCGCGAAGGCCTCACCGCCTTCTTAGAAAAACGCAAACCCGCGTGGATTCAGTAAGCCCACGATTTAGAAAGAACCATTTAATACCAACTCAACAACACCGACCCATACGACGACAGGAACGCATTATGAGCCAAGACAAAACTGTCCTAATCGCCAACGGCCAAGGCTTCTGGGGCGACAGCCTCCTCGGCCCGCTGCGCTTGGTAGAAGAAGGACCACTGGACTATCTGACCTTAGACTATCTTGCCGAAGTCACCATGAGCATTATGCAGAAGCAAAAACTGCGTAACCCCTCTGCTGGCTACGCCACTGATTTCGTCGAAATGCTGCGTCAGATCCTGCCGACCTGCCAAAAGAAGGGCATTAAAGTCATTGCCAATGCTGGCGGTGTTAACCCCAAAGGCTGTCTTGAAGCGATTCAAGCGGTTGTTAAAGAGCTGGGCATGACCGGCATTAAAATCGGTATTGTTGAAGGCGACGATATTCTCGACCAACTGCCTGAACTGATGGCTTCTGGCGAGAAATTCAAAAACCTCGACAACGGCGAAGCGGTAGACACCATCCTCGACAAAATGTCGAGCGCCAACGTCTATATCGGCGCCAAGCCGATTGTTGACGCCCTAGCCCAAGGTGCAGACATTGTTGTAACCGGCCGCTCCACCGATCCATCACTGGTCGTGGCGCCACTGATTTATGAATTTGGCTGGTCAATGGACGATTTTGACAAGCTGGCTGCGGGCACCGTTATGGGTCACATCCTAGAGTGTGGCGCCCAGTGCACCGGCGGTAACTATAACGACTGGCGCAATGTGCCTAACTTCGCGCGCATCGGCTACCCCGTTGTTGAAGCCAAGGCCGACGGCACCTTTGTGGTAACCAAGCACGAAGGCACAGGCGGTTTGGTGAATATCGACACTGTAACCTCACAGCTGATGTACGAGCTGGGCGATCCGGTTAACTATTTAGGGCCTGACTGCACCTCTGACTTCACCACCATCAAACTCGAGCAAGACGGCGAAAACCGTGTTCGCGTTAGTGGCGTGAAAGGCTCAGCACCGACCCCGACCTATAAAGTGTCAATGTCATACGAAGATGGTTACAAAATCGTTGGCCAGTTGACCTACACCGGTCCCGATGCGATTGAGAAAGCCAATCTTGGCGCCGAGATTCTGTTTGAGCGGGTTGGCATGTACGGCAAGCCAATCCCCGAAGAAGACCGCTTTATTGAGCTGTTCGGCACCAATGTTTGCTACAAAGGCATTGTTAAACAAGATCAGCCGCCCAGCGAAGTGATGCTGCGCGTTGGCGCCAAGAGCCACGACAAAAACCTGCTCAACATCTTGGCTCGCGAGCTGGCCCCGCTGATCACTAGCGGCCCTGTTGGCGTCACCGGCTTTGCCGCTGGCCGTCCGCGCCCAACCGAGATCGTGGGTTACTGGCCCGCGCTGATCGACAAAACTAAAGTCAGCACCCGCGTGCTCGTGGAGGAAGTGTAAGATGGCCCGTGTACAATTATTTGATGTAGCAATTGCCCGCTCTGGCGACAAAGGTGACGGTTCTAATGTTGGCGTTAAAGCCCGCACCCCCGCGCTGTATGAGTTCCTGCGCGAGAACCTGACCACTGCAGTGGTTAAAGAGCACTTCAAGGAAATCTGCTTTGGTGACGTGAAACGTTACGAGCTGCCTAACCTGCAAGTATTGAACTTCATTCTAGAAGATTCACTTGGCGGTGGCGGCACTGAGACCTTGATTATGGATGCTCAGGGTAAGGTTCACAGCCTTGCCATGCTCCACATGGAAATGGATATTCCCGATGAGCTGCTGGCCTAAGGGCCGTGCGCTTTGCTGCTTGTAACAATTAATTAGCGAGCAGCAAAGCCATCGACACTTCCTTATTCAGGCCGGTTTACCGGCCTGAATACTATTTAGCTTAGCGACACTCATTAAGCTAAATAGTATTATCCCCCCGTACCATCAAAAAACGCCCCCACAGCGTAAAATCCATCTGATCAGCCTTATAAGTGACTACTATGAGCGGAATTCTCAGCGCCTTGCACCAGCAAGCCAAAAGCCAAACCCAACGCGTAATTTTGCCAGAACACTACGACCCGCGGGTTATCGACGCCGCCGCCAGTCTTGCCGCGCAAGGGCTGGTAACGCCGATACTCATCAGCGCGCCGGACGCTAGCCCAGCGCCTGCCGGCGTTATTATTTTTGATCAAGAAGCGGACGCCGATCACTGGCGCCAGCAAGCGGTGAACGCCTTTACTGCGGCCCGCGCCAGCAAAGGCATGACCCCAGAAAAAGCCAGTGAGGCATTAAAAAGCCCAGTGTTGCTCGCCGCCGTGCTCATTAAAATTGGCTACGCCGACGCGGGCGTCGCCGGCTCCACTGCCACCACCGCCGACGTGCTAAGAGCGGGTATTCAAGGTTTGGGCTTACACGCCGACGCCAAGCTGGTATCGAGCTTCTTCTTAATGGAACTAAGCGACGGCCGAGTACTGACCTATGCCGACTGCGGCGTAATCCCCAGCCCAGACAGCAACGAGCTGGCCGAAATTGCCATTGCCAGCGCCGCGAGCCATCAACGCCTCACCGCTGAAAAACCCAAGGTGGCAATGCTGTCGTTCTCAACTAAAGGTTCTGCCAGCCACCCCTGCGTAGATCATGTTACAGCAGCGCTAGACCTCGCCAAAAACCGCGCGCCCAGCTTAGATATTGACGGCGAATTGCAATTTGACGCCGCTTTTGTCCCAGCCATTGGCCAACGCAAAGCCCCGGAATCCAGCGTAGCCGGACACGCCAATGTGTTTGTGTTTCCAAGTTTGGATGCCGGCAACATCGCCTATAAGATCACCGAACGCATCGGCGGCGCCAAGGCGCTTGGCCCACTATTACAGGGTTTGGCCAAGCCGTGGATGGACTTGTCGCGGGGCTGTAGCGCAGCAGACATCGTCGATGTAGCCGTGATTGCCGCGGTATTAGCGCAGGCGCCGAGCTAAAGCGCCATCACTCGCGAATGATTGCCGCGCCGCAGGCCTCAAGCTCGGCCTTGCGCGCGCGCCAATCTGGCAGGGCGGCGTCCATTAAGGCATAAAAGCGCGGACTGTGATTAAACTCTTGCAAGTGACACAGCTCGTGCACAATAACGTAGTCGATACAGCGCTCACTGGCCTTAATCAAATGGGTATTTAGGCATAGCTTGCCACTGCTAGAGCAGCTCCCCCAGCGCGAGCGCATTCGCCGCAAGCGCAGTTCTGGCAGCTCGCTCACCCAAGCCAATTGCCCCGTAAAAAACGCCAGCCGCCGCGCAAATAAAACCTGGGCCTGTTGTTTATACCACTGCTGTAGAGCTTGGCTTATCGCCTCTGGAGTGCTCGGATTGGCACGCGGGCTAATTAGCAGCTCGCCATCATGCAACACAATGCTGACGCGACGCGAAGCACTCAACTCATTAATTTTCAGGGTATAGCGCTGTCCTAGATACAAATGGGTCTCACCATCTGCGAAACACAAATCAGGGTTGCGGTACTGCTGGCGCTGCATGTCTTGGCGCCGCTGAAGAATCCACGCACTATTGCGCTGTATTAAGCTATCAATGTCGCGCCGCCTTGCGGCAAAGGGTGAGCGCACCAGCAAGCCACCCTTGGCATCCAGCTGCAAGGTGAGCTTGCGCCGCCGCCGGCGACTGCGAATTAAGGTCAGCTCTAACTCGGTACCCTCGACCCAAACCCGGGTCTTACTGCACTCTTCTAACGGCTTACGCCGCAGCAGCTCCATAGTGTTTATCGCGCCGTTGATTTAGACATGAGCGGGAAAGTGGCAATGAAATATCGCCCCCCCAGCCGGATTGTGTTCGTGGTGTATATTGCCGCCATGGGCTTGCATAATAGATTGGCAAACCGACAAGCCAATCCCCATGCCGCCTTCTTTGGAGCTTACAAAGGGACTAAACAATTGGGCTTCAATTTCCGGTGCTAAACCGGCACCGCGATCTGTCACACTAAAACAAACCATGCCGTCTTCTAGGTAGGTTTTCACCTCTACCGGATCTTCATTGCCCGCATTCGCCGTTGACTCCATGGCATTGCGAATCAGATTCAGGGCGACTTGCTGCAACTGGACCTCATCGACGTGAATTTCTGGCAGATTTTCAGCGCCGTGCAACACCACCGGTATCGCGTTTACCCGCGAATCGACTTCTGCCAGCGCCAATACATCTTCTAATACGCTGTTAAGGGCAAGGACTTCGCGACCGCCCGTAGGCTTTTTCACGTAGCTGCGCATGCGCTGAATCACCGCCGCTGCGCGCTCGGCCTGAATCGAAATCTTACTCAGCACATCGTTCATTTTTTCGCGCTTGTCTTCGGGAAGATCCACTAAAAGACGCTGCGCCACACGGGCGTAATTAGTTACTGCAGTAAGTGGCTGATTCACTTCGTGGGCAATACCTGCGGCCATTTCACCGCCAGTGCTCAAACGCTCGATATGGGCCAAGTGCTGGCGCTGACTGTCGAGTTCTTCCCGCGCCAAACCCAGCGCCTGCTGGCTGGCCAACCACTCACTGATGTCACGCAACACCAGCACCGCGCCACCCTCTTTGCGCGGCGAACCGCTGAGCGCCACCCGCACAGTCTCACCATTGCGAGCAGTGAGTTCGGCGTCTTCCTTGCGTAAACTCACCCCCCCTTTACACAATAAGCCCAGCGCCTGACTCAGGGAGTTGTCGTCGGGGAAAAGTTTAAGTTGGCCAAACAACTCACCCATAACATCCGATGCCGGCCACCCCGTTAGCTGGGCGGCGCGAAGATTCATCGAGCTGACCCGACCATCCACATCTAAACCAAATATGCCTTCTTCAACGGCATTTAAAATCCGCTGATTCTCATCTTCCAGCTCACTATTGCGACGCGCCAAGGCGCGCTCTAAGCGCTGTATTTTAACGTGGGTGCGAACCCGCGCCAGCACCTCGTCGGTTTGAAACGGTTTGGCAATATAGTCCACGCCACCAATCGCCAAGCCGTGAACTTTCGACTGGCTGTCGGTGAGTGCCGACAGAAAAATAATCGCAATATTCGCCGTTTCGGGATCGGCTTTTAGGCGCTCGCACACCTCAAAACCATCCATTCCGGGCATCATGACATCTAAGAGGATTAGCGCTGGCCGAGCTTTGCGCGCAGTAAATAAGGCCGCATTGCCATCACGGGCAGCTAGCAGCCGATAGCCGCTGCCTTCAAGGGTTTTAAATAAAACCTGTAAGTTAGTCGGGTTGTCATCGACTAATAATATCTGCTCGCCACTCAACTCACGCGCCATTAAAACTGGCCTCGCCGGCAGCGCGTTTTAACAGCCGCGACAAATTGTCAAAATCAAATTCATTGAGAAACTCTTCCGCCTCTTCAACAAAACCCCGGCACTCGGGGTTTGCCCGCCGCAGCTGACCAAGTAATTCACGGGTACCGGTGATATCACCCAAATCCACCGCCATCAGCAGCTCTTGTAAATCGCGATCAGGTGGTAACACAACCGCCGCTTTCGGCGCCTCAGGCACAACCTCATCAACCGGAGCCTGCGCCGCTGGGACTGCCTCGCCACCGCAGGTTTTGGCAACGATCTTCATTAAGTCTTCCATGCCAATTGGCTTAGGCAAGAATCCATCGCAGCCTACTTCAACGGCTTCGGCCATCATATCTTCGTCGGTGGTGGCCGAGGCCATCACGATGGCAACGTCGTGCATGCCCATTTCTTGTTTAATTATGCGCGTTGCCTCCATGCCATCCATTTCTGGCATACGCAAATCCATTAATACTAGTAGTGCCGTACGCTCTTTTAACAGCTCAATCACTTCCAAGCCATTGGCCGCTTCGCGAATATCAGTACTGACATCTTCAAGCATACCAAGTAACACATGGCGGTTTACCGCAACATCATCGGCAACAATAATTGCTGGATTATTGCCCACCATCGCCATCAATTCGGGCACGGGATCAACTGATTCAAGCAGTGTGTCGGCGGCCACACTGTCGCCTTCGACTTCGAGCAAGGGGATATCAAAGTAGAAGCAGCTACCCTGGCCAAACTCACTGCTCAAATTCAGACTACCGCCCATAGCCTCAACAAGACGCCTGCATATCGCCAAGCCTAAACCGGTACCTTTGCCATCTTGGGGATTCACCTGCCGGAAGGGCTCAAAAACGTCCCGCAGCTTTTCTTCTGGTATGCCCATGCCACTGTCTTTAACGGAAAACAGCAACTGGGCCAGTTCTTGATTAACATCCAGCTTCAATTCAACTTTACCGCTGGCGGTAAATTTAACCGCGTTATCGAGTAAGTTAACTAACACTTGGCGTAGCTTTACCTCGTCGACTTGCACATGGCGCGGCACATCTTTGGCGATATTAACCACAAAGTCTAAACCCTTAGACTGGGCTCGATGGCCAACAATATCGCTAACACTAGACACAATTTCATTCAAATCATTGGCTCGGCAAACAATATCGATATTGCCGCTTTCGATCTTCGCTAGATCCAACACATCATTAATGAGGGTTAGCAAATGCTTGCCGCAACTCTCGATGGCACGTAAATACTCTTGGCTGCCACTGGGCAGACCCTTTTCGCGCTGCAGTAATTGAGCGTAACCCAAGACCCCGTTCAGCGGGGTCCGCAACTCATGACTAACACTAGATAGGAACTGACTCTTGGCGTGCAAAGCGTCTTCTGCGGCGATTCTCGCGTTTACCAACTCTTGCTCAATACGCTTGCGATCGGTGATGTCGGTCATGATACCCATTGCCCGAATCGGCTTGTCGTTGGCATCGTTTTCAACTACATCACCGCGGCTGTATATCCAGCGATAATTACCCGCGCGGTCTCTAACCCTAAATTCCACGCTATTGCCGGTGGCCAGCCCCAGCCAACTGTCGACTGCAGAGGCGATAATCTGCATATCATCATTATTTGCAATATGTTTAAACGCCCCTACCGGATACGGTTTGGTCGGCACGTCGTAGCCAAGCATACGAAAGAAACTATCACCCACAGTGACCAAGCCGGTCTGCAGATCGAGATCCCACAAATGGTTTTGCGCGGCATCTAGCGCCAGCTGAAAACGACGCTCACTCAATTTCAAGGCGCGCTCAGTTTGGGTGCGCTTTTCAACCATGAAATTAGCGTCTTCGGCCAACTTCTGAAACTCAGCAAAAGGCAGTCGGTTCACATCAATCGCGGTCGAGCGCTTACTGGCGTCGGCAAAAAATTGTTGGAAAATTGTAAACCCAGCGGCGCTGCGGCGAGCCAACCAGCGCGCCGCGAGGGTCGAAAACACCATTAGGGCAAAAGCGATAATCACAATAAAGCGGATATGCTCTTGCACGCGCTCTTGCAGAGCTGCGCGCTCCTGCGCCAGCTTCACGTTTAGCTCGTCGAGAAACACACCCGAACCCAAGGTCCAACCCCAGGGTTCAAAGCGGCGAATATAGGATATAACCGGTTTGTTTTCACCGCCTTGATCTAGCCAATTCAACTCAGTAAATAAACTGTTATTGCTACCACTAACCTGTCGGCTCTTTTCGACGATACTGGGCATCAAGGCGCCGACGCTAGCGGGATCATAAGCGTTGACCAGCTGCCGGCCGTCACTGTCGACCACAAACATTATGGAGTTATCAGGGTCGATCGGCACTGCAGCAATACGCTCCACCACTTCGCGTTTGAGACGACCAACCTCATCGCGCAGATACACACTCGCGCCCATGTATAGATCGAGGGGCTTGTAGTAGTAAACAAAGCTGAAATTGCGCTCGGTAGCCGAGCGGCTCTGAGTATCGGTAAAGCGATACTCAAGGAAGTCGTAGTTTTTGTCTTTTATCGAACTGCGAATCTGACTGGCAAAGGCGTCGAGTGCGGCTCTATCAGAAATACGCTGACCACCACGGGGGTGCATTGGCGGCAGCAAAGACTTGCCCGCACCATCAAACAAAAAGAAGAAGCCTTTGTTGTCTAGAAAGCTCAGCGAGCTCATGGTGGCCCGCAGCCGCGTAATTTGCTCGGCGCGGCTCTCCCCCACAAACTCTTTGCGAGTAGTTTCGATTAACGATAAACCAACAGCAACCTGCTGACGCAGATCGTTGTATAGCTGGCGATTAAGCTGGGTGCGCTTAAACTCCAAGTACTCCATGGCCTTGTCTACTTCGCGGCGTAAAAGCTCGCGACGCGACTCTATATAACTGTCACGCCACGCCTCACTCTGCTGAGTGTAACGCTCGTATTCCTTGGCAATCCAGATATAGCCTAATATCGCCAGTGGAATCGCAGACAATGCGACTAGGCTTAAAAGGTATATTTGTACTAAACTGCGCTTAGTTCGCATGCGCAACCCTTGTTGTGTGACAAACTCATGTTTGCCTTGCGACGTATAATAAGGCGAAAGCTTATCCAGTCTTGACCCGTATCGCCAGTATCATTAACGAAAACATGAATACAATTAATTAAGCCCAGCAATAGCTTAGGATTTCATGGTAGCCTAAGCCTACGATAAAACGGTAACCGCAAGGACGTAATAATGACAGTAGAAGCCACGGTGTACCTCGTTGAGGATGATGACGCGGTAAGAGATTCACTCCAGATGGTATTGGAATCAGTAGGCCATAAAGTGGCCAGCTATTCCCGCGCCGACACTTTCTTAGAAGACTATAGTGTAGATATGGCTGGCTGTCTGGTGCTGGATATTCGCATGCCAGGCATGAACGGCATGGAATTACAGCGTCAGCTCAATGCCCGCAATTCAATTCTGCCAATTATTTTTGTAACGGGCCACGGTGACGTGCCCATGGCGGTCGACGCCATGCAGCGCGGCGCGGTAGATTTTGTACAAAAGCCCTACCGCGAAGAGGAGCTGCTGGGCAAGATTCAGCAGGCCATCGCCGCCGACGTTGAAAACCGTGCCGACCTCGAGGAAAAGCATAAAATCCGCGCCAAGTTGGCCGATTTAACGCCCCGCGAAACCCAGGTCATGGAATTGATGATTGAAGGTAAAGCCAATAAAGTGATTGCCTACGATCTCGACATCAGCCAACGCACGGTAGAGATACACCGCGCCCGGGTTATGGAAAAAATGAGCGTGCGCTCGCTAGCCCACTTAGTGCGCATGGTTATGGCGGCGGAAGAGAGCAACAGCTAAGAGCCACCGCCCAGCAAACTATCCATTCGCGTCAATGCGGCCAGCAGACCAGCCACCGGCAATTGCTGGCCGCGAAAATACTCCTCTGCCATCGGTGTAATTCCGCTGGCCTTTGGCAGCCCCTCTTCCTTCGCCACTAAAAAATGCATTTTGGGAATAAATACAAACTGCAGCCACTGAGCAAAGTTCAAGGTATCTACCGAAAAGGGTTGCTCGCTACGCAGCGCTTCTGGCGCCGGGGCAATCGCATCCCAACAACCAATTTGGCGCAGCTCAGCTTCAATATCAATTAAAACTTCAACCACTTGATGGTAATGACTCATCCCTAACTACTCAATAATTTGCTGGTATGGCGGCATCGACGCCAACATTTTACGGCCGTAATGACGGCTCACAATACGTCGATCAAGAATAGTGATGCGACCCGTATCCGCTTCATTACGCAATAGCCGACCACTGGCCTGAATTAAACGCACCGCTGCGTCGGGCACGGTGATGTCCATAAAGGGATTGCCCTTGTTGCGGCTTATCCACTCCGCCAGCGCCTCTTCAACAGGATCTTCTGGAACCGCAAAGGGGATTTTTGCAATCACCACATGAGTGCAGTATTTACCGGGTAAATCCACCCCTTCGGCAAAGCTGGCCAAACCAAAAATCACACTGCCCGCACCATCATCCAAACACGTGCGATGGCGAGTGAGGATCTCGTGCTTGGGCAAATCATCTTGCGCCAAAATACGGCCCTGCCACTCTGCAGACAAACCCTCGCGCACCGCCCGCAATTGCTTGCGCGATGAGAACAATACCAAGCTGCCCGCATCGGCATCTAATAAGGTCGGCAGCATATCTATGAGGGCAGCGGTGTGCGCCTCGGCATTACCGGCATCGCAATCCATCGCTGGAATATACAGTTCGGCGGCTTCAGCGTGACGAAAGGGGCTGGGCACAACCTCAAAGCTGGCATCGGTGTCTAAACCGGCACGCATACTAAAACGATCAAAGCTGCCCAGGGCAGTCAAAGTGGCAGAGGTGAGCACGGCGCCAAAACAGCGTGACCACAAAGCAGATTTCAGCGCGTTTGCCGCCAAAATGGGGCTGGCATTCAACTCCACATCAAACAAGCCCTGCCCAGTTTCAACTAACGCCAACCAACGTGCATTGGGCGGTTTCTCCTTGGTTGCGTCACTGGCAAAGGAACGCCACAAGGCGGCGGCGGACTCAGCCCTAAAGCGTGCCATAGACACCGTGGTCAACCACTGCTCATTTGCTTCGCGGTTGCCGCTCAGCTCATTATTGTCCATGCCGCCTTGCAGGCTATCGACAATTTTCTCAGCCTGCTTAATCACCTCGCTAAACCCCGCCAACAAGCTCTTGGCATGGTCAACCAACACTGGCGGCACAATACCGTCGGCAAAGCGCAGACTTTTCACACCCTGGCGCTCCTGCGCGCCCTCTAAGAGCTCTTCCAATACTGGGCGCAGCGGTATGAGCCCACGTCGTACCGCAATCAAAAGGCTCAACAAACTTTCCAGCTCGCCGCGAATACTGTTATCCATTATCGGCAGCGCAACCATAGCGCTGAGCGCGCGCTCAATCTGCTCCATCCAGCGCTCAGTTGCCGCCAGACGGAAGTTTGCGCTGAAGTGGTTAATGACTTTGTCGGGCAGATGGTGGGCTTCGTCGAAGATGTAAATACACTCTTCTGGCGGTGGCAGGATCGCGCCACCACCCAGCGCTAGGTCGGCAAGCACAAGGTCATGATTGGCCACGATGACATCGGCTTGGGTCAAAGACTCGCGGGCTTTAAAGAAACTGCACTGTTTTACATGGCTGCAGCGCCGGCCGGTGCACTGGGCGTGATCAGTGGTGACCCGCGCCCATTTTTCGTCGGCGATAACGGTTTTCCAATCATCACGATCACCCGCCCATTGTCCAGCGGCCATCTGCTGCGCAAAATCGGTATACAGCGATAAGCTCTCGGCATCTGGTGCGGCCATATGCTCATCAATATACAGCGGTAACACCTTGGCATCGCCACCCGAGAGCAGCTGATCGAGTTTAGACAAGCAAATATAGCGACGACGGCCTTTAGAGAGACTAATGGAGAATTGCAAACCGCTATTGGTGAGCACATCGGGCAGATCCCGGTAGATAATCTGCTCTTGCAGCGCGACAGTCGCAGTGGAAATAACTAAGGTTTTATCGCAGGCCTTGGCGATAGGCACCGCCGCCACTGCGTAGGCTAAGGTTTTACCTGTTCCCGTACCGGCCTCCACCACACAAAGATGGTCGCCACCCCCGCGCTGCTGCTCCTGATTACGTTTTATACCGCCAAGAGTACGCGCGATATGGGCGATCATCAGGCGCTGACCGTAGCGGGCCTTAAGTTGTTTTACATCCAAAAATTGGCGGTAGGCGTCTTGAATTGTCTTTTTTAACTCGTCGGTGAGCACCTATATGGCCTCTTCAACGATCCGCAGGTCGGCGCTATCTAGTTGATTTATCACCGGATTAGCGTAAATTTCCATCGCCTTACTGCGGTAATCCGCGGGTATTTGGCTAAAGCGTTTATCAAAAACCTCAATATCTGCTGCAGTTATCTCCGGCAGCATCGGCAGGGTTTTCCAGTTATCGTTCTGAACTACCCGCATATAGGCAATGATATTACTTGGATGTAGGCGGTATTGGTCAATTATGACCTCATCCAACTTCGCTGCCACGGCAACAGCATCGCTGAATTCCCCCTTTAAAGGCGCGCCAAAAGCAACGTGAACATGGCCTTTATTGCCAACGATGCCGGTAGCGATGCTTTTTAAATCTTCGTGCTCGGCCTTTTGATAGGTACCATCGCGCTCGATATGCACCAGCTCCTGCGCCTTGGCGGCATCTAGCGGATCCCATTCATAGGAAATTGAGACCGGCACAATATTGAGCTTGTTCACATAGTCAGAAAAGCTCTCGTCGGGCTTGTTCTGAGCCATGCCAATCATTTTAATGACAGCGGCTTCGGTGGCGTCGTTACCATCTTTGGCGCGGCCTTCACGCTGGGCAATCCAAATCGAACTGCGCTCTTCCAGCAGAGAGAAGCGAATATAGCTGGCCAATTGCCTAAATGCCGCCAGCATCTGTCGCGGGCCACGGGCCGAGCGGCGCACAATAAAACTTTTATTTAAACGCATTAAATCAGCGGCGAAGGGCTTGGACAAAAGATTGTCACCAATGGCGATACGCACGGTATCGCGCTCGTGATGGTAAAGCGCGTAGTTAACAAAGGCAGGGTCCAGCGCAATATCGCGGTGGTTGCTGATATATAAATACGCTTGTTCAGCCTCAAGTTGCTCTAGGCCAGAGACCTGGAAGCTGATGGTATGCCCCTCGATCATGGCATCCATATAACCTTTTACTACCCACTGAAAACCGGCAACATTGGCAATGCCCTTCATTTCACGCGCCAAATACCACCGCACCAAAGGCCTAACCAACCATGGCAAGGCCTTGTTTAAGCGCGGCAAGCGCAGGCTGGCAATGATATTGAGCATTTCGGGATCGACCAATAACTTTGCCAATACCGGCGCCACTTCGTCGTCGTGGTAGGGCCGTATCTCAGCGAAGGTATCCATTGCTCTGTGCTCTCAACAATATAAAGGGGCGTACAATAAAGGATTCGGTCGCAGGCGTCATCTCCCCCGCCAAGCCAAATTCAAACTAAGTCCACTTACAAAAAGCCAATGGCACAAGAAACCCACTATGGACTCGCAAAACGCTAGGCCATCTTATCTTGCGTCGCAATACAAAACGCAAATTGCAAAAACTGCTTACCCACCAACAAAACACAATCACTATTGTTAAAATAATTTATAAAAATCAATACCTTAATCCGAACTTTCGTATTGGAATGCAAGTTGCAATAACTGCTTCAAGTCAGCAAACATTACCTCAATCACTGTAAAAGCCACGAATACGGAGTAGATCATGAGTACATCAGGCCGCACTGCATTATTACTTATCGGGTTTCAAAACGACTATTTTGCCAAAGACGGCATTCTTCATGCTGTAATTGAAGAGTCATCTCGAGTCAGCGGAGTATTGAAAAACACCTTAAACCTGCTCGATAACTCGGCTGAGGTTTTCGATCTTGTTGTATCAACCCCGATTCACTTTACCGACGACTACGCCGAACTCGAAGAACCGGTTGGCATACTCCGCACCATCAAAGAAGTAGGCGCCTTTCGGGCCGGAAAATCCGGCGCAGAAACCATCCCTGAACTCAAACCTTACGCAGATATTATTACCGAGGTACCCGGCAAACGCGGTTTAAATGCCTTTTCTAACACTCATTTAGAAGAACTCTTGCGCAGTAACGACATAGAACATCTGATCTTAGCGGGTACCGTAACTTCAATATGTATCGACTCTACTGGCCGCCACGCTGCCGATCTCGGCTTCAAAGTCACCGTACTGTCAGACTGCACCTCAAGCCGAACGATATTCGAACAAGACTTTTACTGCGAAAACGTGTTCCCGCTGTATGGCTCCGTGCGCAACTCATCTACACTGATCGAAGCAACATAATTTTAGAGGGCTTAGAATGGGCGCCACAGACAGCGAGCGCGAGCTTTTGCTTCAACACCGTATGGTTGAGGAGCTGGCGGCTAAACACCAAGAATTCAAAACCTTGACGGATTTACTTGAAGAAATTGTGTTTCGCTGCGATGACAGCGGGCAATTAACCCTGCTTAACTCCGCGTGGACCCGCAAAACTGGCTGGCCCGTTAATGAGTGTCTTGGCCGGCGCTTTGTGGAGTTTATTGAAGACAGCGATGCCCTCAGCCAATTAAGCAGCAATCTCTACGACGATGAGCCGCTGATTACCGAGTTGCGAATCGCCAGCCGCTTTGGCGACGTCAAAACCTTTAGTATGCGCGCCCGCCGCAGCGGCAGCGCATGGTACGGCTCGCTCTACGACGTAACCGAACTACATTTGGCCATGAATGCGCTAGAAGAAAGCCGCGAGCAAGCCCGCAAACTCGCCTTAGTCGCCAGCCGCACCGACAACTTGGTTATTATCTCTGATGCCAAAGGCCGTATCGAATGGGTCAATCAGAGTTTCACCCTTATTACTGGTTACAGTTTGCAAGAGGTGCGCGGCAAAACCCCCGGCTCATTTTTACAGAGCCAAGAAACCAATATTGAAACAATAAAAAAAATGAAACTAGGGCTCATCCATGGCAAGGGCTTTAATGTTGAGATTCTCAATTGCAGTAAAGAGGGCCGCCCCTACTGGCTGGCCATAGACTGTTCACCAGTGCATAACGAGCGGGGTGAACTGGTCAATTTCATCGCGGTGGAGCGCGAAATAACCGAGCGAAAACAGGCCGAGCAGGCGCTTAGAGACAGCGAACAACACTACCGAAATATTTTAAACACTGTCAGTGAGCCCATTTTCTATTGCGACACCGCTCTGCAAATTCAATTTGCCAATCCTGCGTGGCAAAACTTAACGGGCCAAGTTTTTAACAGCGAGTCCCCCCAACATCTCCAACACTTTATTCACCCAGAGGACATTCCGCTACTCGAAAACGCCCGGGACAATATTTGCGCCGGACTACCGCCTAGCAGACAAGAGCTACGCCTACAGGACAGTCAGAAAAACTGGCGTCGAATCGAATTACTGCTATCAAGCAATGGAGTATCGAGCAGAGGGCGCACTCAGCATCTTACCGGTGCGCTATTCGACGTTGATGAACGCTGGCAGCAGACTCAAGCTATATTACAATCCAAGGCCGAGGCCGAAGAATTATCTAAATCGCGAACCCGCTTTGTGGCCAATATGTCCCACGAGATTCGCACCCCGCTCAATGCCATCCTTGGCATGGGCTCAGTATTACAGGAAACTGAGCTCAATCCGGAGCAGAGGGAGTATTTAGATACCTTGTGCAATGGCGGCAAGGCTTTGCTGGCGCTTGTCAACGACGTGCTGGATTTATCCAAATTAGACTCTGATGACATCCAGCTTGAGCAAATTGAATTCCATCTTGGCGAGCTGTGCGAAGAAGCCGTCGATATTATCGCTGCTCGCGTTGAGGAGAAAAATCTAAGCTTGACCATGCACTGCACACCCAGCGTGCCCCAAGTGGTCATCGGTGACCCCCATCGCATACGCCAATTGCTGATCAACTTGCTAGGCAATGCGGTGAAATTCACAACTCACGGCGGTATCACAATTACACTAGACTGGCTGCCAGTAAGACCTAGCGGCGGTAATTTGCAACTCAATATTATCGACACCGGCATTGGCATTCCCCAAGACCGCATCGCCAGCCTATTTAATGCGTTCATTCAAGCCGACACCTCCACAACACGCCGCTATGGCGGCACCGGTCTTGGCCTAGCGATTTGTCAGCAAATTTGCACCGTCATGGGAGGCAAGATAGATATCACCAGCACCCTTGGCGTGGGTTCAAGCTTTAATTGCCAACTGCCCTTTACCACGGGGATCGCAGAGTCGCCGACGCATGACAACACATTACGCGGAATAAATCTCGATAAGCGCGGCGACTTGGTGAGTCAATCACTGGCTCATTGCATGGGTTATCGATATCAGGCCGAACAATCGCCGGACGGTCGCAGCAGCCTTAAGCTGATCGCCGATGACGGCAATATTTTAAGTTTGAAATCACCCCAGTCCAGCGCCGTGCTAACGCCAAACCGGCTGTTGCGCAAACTCCAAGCTCTCGACAAACAATCGCCCCAAACATCAATACCGAGAACTGATCGCGGCGAGTCGTCACTGCGAATTTTAATTGCCGAAGACTCCATCCCCAACCAGATGGTAGTGGATGCAATGCTCAAACAGCTGGGCTATAAACAGGTCTCTATTGTCGACAATGGCCAGCTCGCCGTTGAGGCCGCCAGCCAAGCAGAGTTTGATTTAATCCTACTGGATATTCACATGCCGGTTATGGACGGCTTAAGTGCCGCAAGGGCCATTCGCGATCATCTGCAAGAAGCGACCCCGACGATTGTCGCAGCCTCGGCCGATGTCACCACCGATGCCCGCAAAGACGCCAATGACGCAGGCTTTGATGACTGGTTACCCAAACCTTTTACCCGCGAACTTTTGCAAGCATTGCTAGAAAAAACCAGTGCGCAGTTAAATATAAGCTAGGTTATATTTAACTGCGCGGCGCGCCCCTAAAATACAAACTTCATATCTAGCCCGTAGGTCAGCGGCGCAATAATACCCACATGGTAAGTGCCTAACTCGCCACCGGTTAAACCGCCAGGCTGAGAAACGCGCTCATTACCCAATAAGTTTTTACCCCACAGTGCAAACTCATAGCTGCCACTCGGCGTCGTCCACGCCAAGCGCCCATTGAGTAAACTGGTATCATCACCGTAGCCATTAACGCTATTAAACTTATCTAGATGGTCCTCATTGGATTGCTCAATATTTTCCTCATAAATATAGTCAGCATGGAGCAATAACAAACCGTAGTCAAACTCCGGCGACCAATCCATTGTCAGCGTGTATTCCTGAGGCGCGGTGGCATTAACTTGATTTGCCTCCTGAAAATTACCGTCCTTGTCGTAGTAGGCCGCGCGGCTCGACTCCTGCTCGCGGTAGGTGTAAATCAGGCCGAAACGGAGATTGTCGTTTACCAACCAATCCGCCGTTAGCTCAATCCCCTGAATATCCTCATCGGTACTAATCACCGTCGGTACCGCGCCGTTGTCGTCAGGCCCTTTGGACTCTATTGATTCTTGACGATCGTCAATTATCATCTTGAACAGCGCAATTTGGGTGCGAATTTTATCCTCGAGCAAATCTCCTTTTAGGCCCAGCTCGATGTTCGTTACCACTTCTGGCGCCAAAGGCACTACTCTTGAGCCAGTATTTAATGAGTCGTAACCACCAGACTTATAGCCGGTGGAATAGCTCAAAAATGCCATTGCGCCCTCGCTAACTTGAAAGTTAGCGACCACTCGGCCAGTGATTTTGTCCCAGCTTGCACTGCCTTGCTCAAGACCGTCAGAATTAAAGAAGAAGTTTTCGCCCTGAGCTTGCGAGAGCGGGAAATCGGTTAATGGCGCATCCCAGCTAAAGGACTTTTTATCATTGCTGTAGCGCAAGCCAGTAATAATATTTAGCCAATCATTGATCGTAAAATCGAGGTCGGTAAAAAAGCCATAGGTCTCGAAGTCACCTTCATTGGTCATGGTCTCGGTAACATAATTGCCCGAGATAGGTCCGCCTATCAGAGTATTTAAAACCCCCGACGGTACACCGGTCATAGCCGAGGCCAACTCGACCACGGCGCCATAGCTAAAGGTCAATGCCGTTTGCTGATAGGTATCTTCCTTGCTGTAATTTGCGCCAAACACCGCGTCGACCCAATCTAGCGCCACATTAAATTGCGCTTCAAAGTAAGCGATGTCAGAGTCTTCTATATTGTTGGTATCGACATAGACTGACTCGTCGGCAGTGGCATCTTCATCCTGTAAATTATACGTTTCAAAGGCGCGATAGCTGGCAATCAAACTCATGGTGGCAACATCATTTATGTCGTACCAAAGCTTGCCGGTAATGCCCTGCATATCGCGGGTTTCACCGCCATTAATGGCGTCGGTCTCTAATTTTCGCTCGGTAGGATCTGGGTACGTCGCGTACTCTTCACTAGTACTAAGGCGAGCCTGCGGGCCATTGTCGACTCTATCGATGTCGTATGCCATTTGCAGTGTAAGTCGATCGGTGGTTTCCCAGCGCAGCGCCATGCGTGCAAACTGGTTATTTTGTTCACCTGGATCAGGCTTAGCTGGGCCGAGCATGTCGAGCACCGCACCACGCTGGTTGTGTAAAACATTCATGCGCAAGGCGAGATTGTCGGTGAGCGGGGTATTACTCATACCCTCGATCCGAAATAAATCGTAGTTACCAAGCTTTGCCGTAATAAAACCTTCGCGCTCATCCAAGCTCGGCGCATTGGGAATAAAATTCACCACCCCCGCCGCCGCGTTGCGACCAAACAGCGTGCCCTGCGGGCCCTTCAATACTTCTACTCGCTCCATGTCAGAAAATGGCACAGTGATGGCCGCGCGCGGTAAATACACGCCATCGAGAAAAGTCGCAACCGACGGATCGCCGCCAGTACTAATATTCGAACTTTTAATCCCGCGAATAACAAAGGAGGATTGTGTCGAGCCACCACCGCGAACATCATCGCCCACTTTCAGACCAGGGATATAAGCCTGAATATCCTCCATGGTCAGTGCGCCGGTATTTTCTAAATCTTGATTGGTAAAGGTATCTACCGTAACCGGCACCGTCATCGAGCTCTGCTCGCGTTTCTGGGCGGTAACCACAACCTCCTCTAGGGCGAGGTTCTTAGCGGCCTGCGCTGTGTGCGTACCCAGTACTGCCAGCCCGATTGCACAGGCCATGCGACTTCTACTTGTGGATGTCATATATCGCCCTCTCTCGCCATCAATACCAGTGGGCACCGCAGCGCGATACCCACCACACTCAAAACCAAATACCAGCGCAAATTACTTGGTGACCTTCAGCATATAGTCAGCCACTTCTTTTCTTAACTCTGGAGACAAATGCCCCTGCGACGGCATCGCTGGGTAGTCCGGCCGTACTTTGTGTGGTTCGGCGATATAGTCAGCAATGCCCTGTGCGTCATTGCGATATAGGGCCTGAACGGTCAATGTTGGCGGGCCGATCATGCGTAAGTTATAGGCGTGGCAGCCCGCGCAAATGCCCTGATAAAGTAATTTGGTACGGTTGGTTACGGTGACCGGCTCATTCGGTGCGCCACCGGGAATAAGGTAGCTGTGTACATCTGCCGTGCTTGTGCGCTCACACTCCGACCATTTTTTAACCCCGAAACTGGTGTAGCGCTCGCGATTAATAATGCAGTTGTCCACCTCTTGGGCAGAGCCAGGAGTTGCCAAAATATCTGGGCCGCTGCGGCTAAACTGAGTTAGCATCAGCGCCTTTACTTCGGCGACAGGATCAGCGCCGTTATCAAACATTAGGTTGTCGAGAAACACCAAACGGTCGGGATTAGGCTCGGACTCTGGATCACTGGAAATATCGGTAATAAAAGCTAAGTCGGTAATCACGATGCCAGCGGTTTTATTCCCCGACACAATATTACCTTCCACAATCACATCGTCTGCAGCCATAACCACAATACCAATACCGCGCGGCACCTTAGAGACGATTGAACCCGGCGCGCCAAAGTTGGCGGTATTATTATTCACCACAAAGTTATTGCGCAAAATTACGTCATAAGTGGTTTTAATCGGCAAGCCCGGCGTAATAAATACCAGTAAACCGGCAGTATTGTCGTGGGCGTAATTATTTTCAACTAAGGCGTGACGGGTGTTTTCAATTTCGATACCGGCAACATTGTCAAAGACTTCATTGTGGCGCACATCGACGTTATCGCACATGCCCACATAAATCGCCGCATCTTCAATGCCACTCAATACGTTGTATTCAATCAGGCCATTTTTACCAAACTGGGGAAAAATTCCATACACCCCAGTGTCGATAACTTTGTTATAGCGAATGGTAAAGTTATTACCCGACTGCCCCATAATCGCATTGCCCTTGTAGTGGGTAATGGTCAGCCACTCCACGGTAAAATTATTGCCCGAGTATAGAATTGCATCGTTGCGCTTGCCCTCACCCTCCATCACCGGCCACTTGCCGTCTTCGACCACCCCGCGCAGAGTGATATTGTCTTTATCGATATACACACTTTCTTTATAGGTACCTGGATAAATTAATACCACATCGCCCGGCTCTGCCTTATTAACAGCATCTTGAATCAACTCACCGTCTTTTACTGGAATGTCAGCCGCCAACAGACTCGGCGTAGCGAACAGCAAGCTCAGGCTCAGCAGCCCCAATCGAATCGGGTTTTTCATTATTACGCTCCTCAATGTTCAGCGTCTGGATTATTCGTAGTTGATGCCGTCACGCCAACGGGTTTCAGCCCAGAGGGCACCGCGCTGGGAAGTACCGGCATAAAGCTTTCATCGGTTAAGGTTTTCATAAATGCGACGAGTAAATCTAATTCGCGATCAGTTAAATTGGGTTCCCAAATATGCCAATGCAAACTCAACTTCTCTCCGGCTGGCACTGCGTGGCCGCGCCCACCGGTATAAAACGCGACTGCTTCACGCAAGGTCGCAAAGCGACCGGAATGCATATAGGGCGCACTTAATTCAATATTGCGCAGTGTTGGCACTTTAAAACCGCCACGCTGCGAGGCGTCACCACTCACGCCCTGAACGCCGCTATCTAAGGGTCGCCCCTCGGGCTCCGGCGCACCGATTACCGCAATTTGCTGATTGGTAAATGCCGGTGGCGTGTGGCATTCAGCGCACCGCGCCACAAAAGAACGAAATACATTCATACCTTCAATTTCGTCTTGATTAAGTACTTCATGTACGCCATTTGCATATAAATCGTAGCGGCTATTCAAGGAAACCAGCGACGCTTCAAAGGCGGTAATGGCGGTGTAAATTCGGTCGAGACCTATATTGGGGTCACCGTATGCCTGCTTAAATAAGCTCGGGTAATTGTCGTTTTGCTGCAAACTCGTCAACAACTGCGCGCGGGTATTACCCATCTCGATAGGAGAATAGAGCGGGCCCTCCATTTGCTCTTCAAGAGAACTAGCTCGAGCATCCCAAAACAAGCGTTTTAAGAAACCTACATTCCACAAACTTGGCGCCGAGCGATGCGCTAGCTGGCCGTTAATTCCAACGCTAACACCGCGACCATCGGCAAAGCCCTTACTGGGTTGATGGCAAGAGGAGCAAGCTAGTGTTCCGTCTCCGGAAAGCAGGGGGTCAAAAAACATCAAGCGACCCAAGTCAATCTGCTGCGGCGTAAAGCCCTCGCGCAAAGGCGGCAAGCCCGTTTTCAAACCGCCCACGCCGGAGTTTTGCAAGGAGGCGTAGTCGCCATACAAACTCTGCAAATAGCAGCGTCCCTGATCGGGCCGAAACCCCGCAGGGCAAACATCGCTTAACTGCCATTCTGCGCTCACCTTGCTGGGCGCGCCCAATGTCAGCGCCACCAGGCCGATCAGCAATACTTGGCGAAACACCCCCATCACGCCTCAGTCTGCCAAAGACTGAATATAAACAACCACATCCTTGGCGACCTCGGCATCCGGTAAGGTTTTACCCATCAT
The DNA here is from genome assembly GCF_040892635.1 of Zhongshania guokunii. NCBI lineage: Bacteria > Pseudomonadati > Pseudomonadota > Gammaproteobacteria > Cellvibrionales > Spongiibacteraceae > Zhongshania > Zhongshania guokunii. The sequence goes on from NZ_JBFRYA010000004.1 coordinate 278,926, forward strand.
ATACATCTGATAGCCATAGCGGTCAGACTCATCACTGCCACGCAGACCTTTGCTGAAGTGGTCAAACTGCTGGAGTAAATACCAATCATCCACTCCCGCCAGCGCGGGCACCTGTAATTTTTCGTTACCCTCTGCCACAGGCCCGTGGCAGGCGCCACAGAGATTAGAGTAGTAGTCGGCACCGCGCTTGGCATTCCCCGTAAGTGTCCCGGCAGCGGGTTTTGCTTTGAAATCGCCAATGTAGGCAACGACGGATTTTATCGCTGCGTCATCGGGCAGTGTTTTTGCTATCGCCTGCATTTGCGCACCAAAAGCATCGTCGGGATGACTGCCGCGCAATCCAGAGCGGAAACCGACCAGCTGCCGTTCCAAGTACCAGCTCTGCTGATTGCTGAGCGAGGGTGCGCTAAGCGCCTTATTTCCTTCACCGCTGGCGCCATGGCAGGCTGCACACGCCGCATACAGCTTCTCCCCTGAAGCAGAACTGCTATTCTGCAGAGCCGCTACCGCAGCGCTGGCCGCTTGCTCGCTATTTGCATTAGGTGCTGGATCATTACTACACGCCGCGAGGGCAAGGCTAAGAAGTAATATCGGTAATTTCATATTTTGTTTCCTTAATGGACCATAACTCTGAATACAATCGACGCTCAGCCCGCAGTCGGGCCGCAGTCATAATTTTTATAGTGCACCAGCCCCCACCGCGCCCATTACCCGCCAAACACTCAATGCAATGGTTATGTGTTTTACTCAGACTAGCCTATGTTTACACTGTCATCAATAGATCATACAAGCTACTTTTTCGACGACAAGTAGGTAATTGCCGCCATAATCCTGAGCGTTAGGCAATTTTAGCGACCAGGTAGCAGCGCTCTAAAATGGCCATTTTAAAGTCCACTGCGTCGCAGAATGTATTCACCGACTAGAAAAATACGCACTAAATCGGGGCCCGCGACCAAAGCCTAAGGCTCGAGACAACGGTTTAAACAGCTAATTTTATAAGGCTGGAGCAGCTGATCTTAGTCGTTATTATTTTGGTGCACGCATAAAAACAGCCTAACGCAAGCAAAAAAAATGGGCACCAGATTGGCGCCCATTTTCACATGCTGCGTAGCACCTTTACTTGCGAGACTATGGGATATCGGTATACAAAATATAGTCGCCAACGCCGCTATATGATTTTACACGCCAGCGATATGTTCCAGAATTGCCGGTGTAGTTCACAGTTTCATCAGCGCTAGCCGTCTCTCCGCTCGCCACAACTGACCAGCTTTGAAATAAAAACCCACCCAACTTTTCTAGGTAAAGATCAAAATCGGCACCGACCGGCCCCTGCAAAAACCCGCGAAACTCACCACCGCTGCTGCTAAACCCGCTGCTGTTTGGCGTGTACGCTTGCGCGCCGGACGCGAGAGTTCCACTGGTTTGCGCGCACTCTGGGCACGGCCCTGAGCCTGGTAAATTAACGACCACGTTCTCACTTGCACTATCTTGCTGAGCCGAAACGTCAGTAATAGTTAGGGTGACGGTATAACTGCCTGCGCTGTCGTAACTGTGACTAACTGTTACGCCGCTGGCCACGGCGCCATCACCAAAATTCCACTGATACCCAGTAATGCCATTATCATCACTTGAGCCGCCGCCATTAAAGCTGCAGGCTAAATCGGCACAGCTATAGCTGAACGACGCACTGGGCGGGAAGTCGCTTGGCGCACCAACGTCACCCGCTGCGACCTGCAGCAGCAAATTCGGCGAACCGCTACCCAGACCACTCAACTTACCGCTTACACCATCATTAATTAAAGCTGCAAAAATCGTCGCAGGACTTGCCGAGGGATTTTGCGCCAGCAGCAACGCAGCTGCACCCGCAACATGGGGCGCAGCCATAGAGGTACCGCTAATAGTATTAGTGTCGGTATCGTTCTGATACCACGACGAGGTAATCGCCGAGCCGGGCGCAAAAATGTCAACGCAGCTACCTTTATTAGAGAAAGACGAGCGCGCGTCATTATTACTCGTCGAACCAACAGTAACGGCCTCGGCAACACGGTTGGGCGAACCTGAACACGCATCGGTATTGTCATTGCCCGCGGCAACCACAAAAGTAACACCGGCATTTATTGCAGCACGCACCGCAATATCAAGCGCATCACTATTAGTGCCGCCCAAGCTCATATTGGCAACAGCGGGGCTCGCATGATTGCCTGCTACCCAGTCAATACCCGCAATTACAGCGGAATTACTTCCCGAGCCATTGCAATCAAGCACCCGCACTGGATGCACTGTCGCGCCTTTGGCAACACCCCAAGTACTTCCTGCTGCGGTTCCAGCCACGTGGCTGCCGTGCCCGTTGCAGTCTTCAGTGTTTGCGGGATCAGTACTCCCAAACAAAAAGCCGCTCGACACAAAGTTTTGGCCATTGCCTACTCGGCCACTGAACTCACTGTGGGATTTGCGCATACCCGTGTCAATAATATAAATATGGGCACCGCTGCCATCGCCGCTGTATTGATAACTGCCGTCGAGTGGCAAGCTGGGTTGATCAAGACGATCTAAACCCCATGTCGCACCACTCTGGGTGGCAGCAATCGCGACTGTGCGATCTTGCTCCACCAATTCCACCAAGGGGTTTTGCGCCAGCAATGCCGCGGCCTCTGGGCTTAATTGGGCAACGAAGCCCCGCAGCGTGTACTGGAAGGTGCCTAGCAGATTCCCGCCGACACTATTTAATAAGCTGGCAACAACGTCATTGAGAGGCGCGCCAAGCAAATCGGGAAGCTCTAGCTTGTTCAGTAGGACGATGTACTGGCCATCGATGGCTTGCCCTGCACTGAGGTTATCTGACACCGACGTTTCAATTGCACTTACATTATCTGCTGCGTCATTCACTACTTTTTCAGCATCAACACCGCTGCCACCGCCGCACGCGGCTAGCGACAACAGCATAAATCCACTTAATAGGTGGCGACGATTCAAATTAACAGCCATGCGTAAGTCATCCTCTCTTAAATTCTTATTAAATCTGCTACCAACATTATTTTATTGGCAGGGGACTATAGCGAATATAAGGAGTAACAACAGTGTAACCGGCGTAATTGCGACAAGTAATGCCCCAAAATGTGACCAAGCGCTAATTCAAGAACGCTAATCAGCTATAACCATTAGTTGGTTTCTAGCACTTGGCATTAAATCGGGCACAGAGGGAAAACTCACCAGCGAGCATAGTGGTCTTCTGCAAAGCCCCAAGCATTGCTAAGCTCTATAGTCTCGCTGGGCAAACTAATCCGCCCATCAAACACCCCAAAGTGCTGGGTAAAATTTGACGCCAACAGTAGCGCATTACGTTTTTCCTTGCGCTGACCAACGGGCTTAAAACGTAAATCTACTTGACCGTCAGCCGAACGTATTCGCCACTCGGCCATTTGCTCATAGCGGGAAAACTGAAAGTCGGCCATATCAACCTTCAGCAAGCGACCATCTAACCACAAGGCATTTTCAGTGAAGCCCGTCTCATTCACGCCCGCAGCAAGGTTTAAGCCTAAACGGCGACCATCAGCCAAGGTATAAGACAAACTCGCCCAATTCCAAAAGGTCTCGCCGCGCATATAGCCCGCACTCCAATCGACTGAAGCAAGGCTATTCATAGCTGCCAAATCAAAGTTTTTACCTCGCCATTGCAACTGTCCCTGACAGGGCAGCGCCGCCGTTTTTTGCGTAAACACCCAGCCCTGATAACCGGCCCGGGTGCAGATCGCCAATGGGGTACAGCTGGACTCGTCGATTTGCGCAACAATTTCGACGCCGCCCACCAAAGACACCCGCAACTCACGCTGGGCCTTAGTTTCATCAGCAGTAATCGACACTGTATTCATACCTTTCCTAAACACCGCCTCCCCCGCGTTCGGGCAAAGACTCATGGCGGTATTGTGCGACAGCGGCTGCGTAAAACTAAACTCATCAAACTCGCCGTCTTGAGTGCTGTAGAGGTAGACAAAAACATTGCTTAGCAATTTCAGATCGACTATCGCAATCCCCACGATCAACTCAGGGCTAACGAGCGCTACAAACTGGAATTGATTAAATTTAAAGCGCTTAGCTAGACCACCCAACTTGCGGTCCATGGGACTACGCAAATCGTAGTCTAGGTAATTGATTTCGCGAACACCGTCAGCAAACAAGCCAAACTCGGGCTGACCCGCACTATTAATTAATCTTGGTATCACCGGCATCGGGCTCTCTTTATTAGGAATATCAAATAGACAGTAAGTTTTCGCGTAATTGCACTTCCACTGGCGCTAGGCTAAAACCCTAACCACCACGTCAGATCTAAAGCGCAATATTCTCTGAGCAGTATTGGAACATTTTTCCCAGACCTACCGCCAGCTAGATATAGGCGCGTGACTCAAAGCTATATAAATGAGAGACCTCGAGAAAATCATCGGTGACGCAAGTTCGGTAAACTTTTCATCGAGATCGCCATACCTATTGGCCAATAACTTAGCATCAAATAGGCGCAGGCCAGCTACCTGCACCTATCAACAGTGACGCCAGCCCTTTCGCTGGCAATCAATTACCAGCTGCGACACACGTAAAATCTGTGTTACGACCAATTAGCAGGTACGCAATCTCAATATATGTGAGACGCATCACACTCAACACGCTGAGTTAATTAGATAAATAACCGCTCAATCAAAATAACCCAGCAATAACAAAGTTATTTTGCCCCAATTTGCACCAAGCATTGGAAATTCAAGTCGATAAAATGGCAACATTTTCGTGCAACTTATGAAATCCCCATTTTAATGCATCGGTAAAACACTAAATTAAGCACTCACAATTAAAAATAAATCCTGCCCGAAATTTTTCAATATCCAAAAAAAATGTTCCAAAATAAAACTCATCAAAATTTATTTGCAAATTCCTGCACCCTTAGAACGCAAAACCCCCTAATAACCCAAAGAATTACCGCACCAAAACGCACCACAAATTCACCACTAACTTCCGCTAATTTCTCTTTATTTTCATGTGGCACACCCATTGCTATGTGTGTAATGCACCCTTAACAAGACGGATAGCGTGTTTTAGAGCGGCAACAATTTGGAGGGTAGGAGCGATCGCGTTACCAGGCGATTATTCTAAAATTCCATTTTACCGACACTACTACTAGACATTTCTGCAAACGCGGGGCGCTTTACTCAAGCACGGTAGTTTTCTATTGATTAGGAGCATCAAGATGGAAGAAGCAAAAAAAAATGGCTTGCGTCTTTTTAAAAGCGCAGCCCTCGTTGCCGCAATTCTTGCGAGCAATATAACTCAGGCCGAAATGTTTAATACCGGCAAGGTACTCGCGACCGGCGGCGTTAGCATGATCGACGGCGCAGGCGGTGGTGGTATCACTCCTTGGGCTACTATCACGGGTTATGCAACTCGTGACGGCATTAACGGAAACGTGCATTACACATACGCACCACTCGCAAATTATACCTTACATTCGATCGGTGCAGCGGTTGGCTTTTGGGATCGTTTTGAGCTCTCGTATACAAAGAGTAGCCTCACTACTGGCTCGACCTTCGATACCCTCGGTTTAGTTTTTGACACCGTGGGAGGCCTTACCGGCGAATTAGCTGGCACACCGGTCAATACTGGCATCGAACCATTCAACACCACTATTGAAATGGATATCGTTGGCGCCAAGGTTCGGGTTTTCGGCGAAGCTATCTACGATTCTGATAATCTTATTCCTCAGATTGCCATCGGTGGTTTTTACAAAAAGAATAAAAACGATGAACTACTAACCACATTAAAAGCAGCCAAGACCAAAGATTGGGAAGCCTATATTTCGGCTACTAAAATTTTCTTCCCCATTAACACACTGATTAACATTACTGCGCGTTACAGTGCAGCCAACCAAACCGGCCTGACGGGATTTGGTGGACCAGACGGCGATGACAAGGAAATTCGGCCAGAGATATCCCTAGCCTACTTGCTACGCAAAGACACTGTAATTGGTGTTGAGTGGGCAAAACACGGCGACAACGTCAGTGGCCAAAGTGTGGACGTTGCAGGCATAGACCTAACTGAACTACAACCAACCTTAGGAGCTCTTGGCCTTGGCAATTTAGCCGGAACACTTACCCAGAATGAAAGTGACTGGTATGACGCCTTTATTGCATATTTCCCCAACAAAAACCTGTCAATGACCTTTGCCTACGCAATGCTCGGCGACATTACCATTACACCTGACCAGCACGGCTTTTATCTATCACTTCAGGCTAGCTTCTAAAAGCGTTATTAGCTAAGTCCACTCGATCTCAGGAGAGCATCATGAAACCGATATTTCGCACTATCGCTATTGCAATTCTCGCGGGTACCGCAGCCCTGCCTAGCTTTGCCCAAACCGGTAAAACACCGACTTTACCCGCCCTAGACGACGACGCACTAGAACAGTGGGGCGGCGAAGAAGGCGTGCGCAACTGGGTAGAGAGCTTGTTTTACTACATTATGCTAGACAACCGGATAAATCATATTTTCCGCGAGTTCGGCAACATCGAACGTCAGATATTCTTAAATACCCAACTTGAACAAATGGTATTAGGCGGTGCAGTGGAATACCAAGGTGCCAGCATGGCAGCGGCACACGCCGACCTCGGTATTACAGTCACACAATTTAATGCAGTTGTTGAAGCAGCTTACCTGGCTTGTGAACGAGTCACCGTAACCTACGAAGCGTGCAACCAGTTAATCGCTGCACTCGCCCCGCTAGAACGCGTGATTGTAACTCGCTAATCAGTGCTACGGAGAACACATGCTCTATCCATTTGAAAAAATGGGCGGCACGGCATCTAATTCAGATGCCGTTGCGCGGCGCCCACTAGATGTAGAAAAAATAATGTTTTTTTTATTTTTTCTACTTATCAGCAGCCTCTATTCAGGAAATGTAAAAGCATTTGAACTTTATAAAACATTTCAAACACCAGATGTATTTCTCGCCGAAATGTTTAACAACAATGTCCCGACGCCAGTGGTACTTAATCTTGACTCACAAGCACAACGGGAAATTAGCTCGGTCTTTAAACGCCCCTTTCCGTCTCAACGCGTTCGTTACTGGAAGGACGAGAACAAAACGGTTTGGATATTTGATGACATTGGTAAAGAAGGTTATGTGCCCACCACATCAGGATTTGTCATCAGTGATGGCGCCGTAGAGGCGGCCAGAGTATTAATTTATCGTGAATCACGCGGCGAACAAGTTGCGGAGCCCTCTTTCCTCAATCAATTAAAAGGTGCAACTGCATCCGGCACGGCACTGAGCAACGAAGTAGACAATATTACCGGCGCTACACTGTCAGTCGTGATGATGGAGCGTATGGCTAGAACAGCCATCACCTTAGATTCTTTAAGTCGTAAATAAACGGCCTTCTGGGAGGCTCTCTATGAACACTCAACAAGCGCTTCGAGCCGAAGCAGACCCAAAAAGCTTTGGTAACGCTAAACAAACAAGCGCCAAGGCGACTATTCAACCTGTAGCGCCGATGAAGAAAAAAATGGCTGCACCCAAACGCAATACCTCAATGCTATTGCGTCAATGGCACCAGCGTCTAGGCATATTTGCCTTTATCTTTATGGGCTGGCTTGGTTTTAGCGGCATCCTACTTAACCAAAGCGTCAGTATGGGTCTAGACGCCATTAGGGTCGGCTCAACCACATTGATGTCACTGTATGGATTGCACACAGAAATTCCAGAAAACGGCTATCTATCTGATGGTCACTGGTTAGTGACCACCACTGAAAATACTGTTCTGGACGATATAGCCCTCGATCGGCACATTCCTTCGCCGCTAGGCTTTGTCGACATTGTGAATAACGGTGAAGAACTTTTATTTGTTGCTACAAATGACAAGATCACCTTACTCGCCCCAGACGGCGCAGTTATTGAAGAGCTCAGCGGTTATATGCTCCCAGTCGGACATATTCGTGGCATCGGTAGTATTCAGCAACAAGACACATCATTTTTGGCCTTGCAGGGCGAAGGGACGTACATAAGTGCTGACGGACTCAGTTGGCAGGCGATCGAAGACGATAGCGGCGTTAACTGGTCTTCACTCACCCCCCTAACCGACGCAGCAAAACTGGACGTAGAACCCTACGCTCATCCTACAGTTGCTCTAGAGCAAGTACTGATCGATATGCATAGCGGCCGCCTGTTTGGATCATTCGGCTCAACCCTCATTAATTTTGTTGGCGCTGCAGCTGTATTGCTGTCGATTACTGGTATATGGATGACTTGGCGAACCAATCGCATGCGTAATGCGCGTCAAAAGAAATAATCGACTATTCGCAACCAACGATATGGAGGCAAGAATGAAAACCTATTTAATGTTTACGTCATTAGCCGCCCTGATTATGTTTGCCGGCGCAGCAATATCCTCAGACATGATGGCGCCTAAAGCGGGCGCCGTTAAAATCGATAATTATGCCTTTGGCCCCAAAACCATTACTAGCACCCCAGGCAGCGAAGTCATTTGGATCAACAATGACAGCAGCAGTCACACTGTTCGCATTAATGGCCACGAAAGCCCACGCTTACGAAAAGGCGGTGAGTACCGCCACACCTTCGCTAAAGCTGGTGAATATCATTACCAGTGCGGTATTCATCAATCGATGAAAGGAACCGTTGTTATTGCGGACGCCAGTGGCGCTGACGGCATACAAGCGAAAGCAAAGCTTACGGGCACAACCATACCCGCACCAAGTCACTCGGCAGTCCCGAGCCCTGTAAAAAAGCACATCACGAGAAATGGCAGCACTATCTCTATCGTCGATTTCATGCGTTTTTCACCAACTGAGCTTAGCGTCCCAGCAGGAACTGAAGTAACTTGGAATAATCACGATGGTTCAAATCATATTATTCAAATCGGCAACGTAAAAAGCCCGCGATTACGTCACGACAAAAGCTTTTCCTATCGCTTCGAAAAGACCGGTGAATACCCCTTTATTTGCGCTATACACGGTAAAAAAATGTCTGGGAAAATCATCGTAGAATAGGGATCGGCGCTACGGCGCCCGCTCACATTCCGAGGGTGCTAACGCCGCAGTTGATCCACCCTCGCAGCTAAGGCAAACTTAGCCCCTCATTTTCGTCACGCTGACAAAAGCCCTATGACCGACATTATTAACTGCGACCCCGACGCCCTAAGCCTCATCAATACAGATCAATTATTACAGCCCGTCAGCGATGACAGCCCGATAAAAATCTTAATTCTCTACGGTTCACTACGAAATCGCTCGTTCAGCCGCTTACTTGCCCAAGAGTGCGCGCGGCTACTGAACTATTATGGCGCCGAAGCCAGAATATATAACCCCTCTGGCCTACCCCTACCCGACGATAGCGGCGATGACCACCCCAAGGTCGTCGAGCTGCGCGAGCTCGCACAGTGGTGCGACGGAATGGTGTGGTGCTCACCGGAACGTCACGGCGCCATGACCGGCATTATGAAAGCGCAAATCGACTGGATACCCCTTAGCATCGGCGCGGTGCGGCCGACCCAGGGTAAAACCTTGGCGGTAATGCAAGTCAATGGCGGTTCGCAATCTTTTAACGCGGTCAATCAAATGCGCATATTAGGTCGCTGGATGCGGATGTTTACCATTCCCAACCAATCCTCGGTTGCCAAAGCGTGGCTGGAGTTTGACGACAACGACCGCATGAAGCCCTCGGCTTATTACAATCGGGTCGTAGACGTTATAGAAGAGCTAGTGAAATTCACGCTGCTACTCAGAAACAAAAAGGAAATATTGGTCGACCGCTACTCCGAGCGAGTTGAGTCTGCCGAAGCCCTGCGCCAGCGACTTAGTGTGCGCAGTTAAGAGCATGAGCAAAACGGCGCAAAAGGCACTCGCGGAATTTATCTGTATTGCCCCTGTAGACCTGCGCCTAAATCCCGCTGTTTTAACGTCGGGATCATTCAAGCTTGAGCTATTTGACGACGCGTTTTTTAGCCAAGCCGCAATCCACCTACCAGACACGATCAGCAGGGCCAGCAGCAAACGCAAGGCGGAATATTTTTGTGGTCGCTATCTTGCCGCACTAGCACTGCGTCACTACGGTGTGGAACATTTTGACGTGCTCGCCGACGACAAACGCTGCCCCCAGTGGCCCGCAGGGTTCGTTGGCAGCATTAGCCACACCGACGACTTTGCCGCCTGCGCCCTTGCCCCCAGCAGCGAACTAAGCGCGCTTGGCATAGATTGCCAAGCGATCCTCAGCTCAGCCAAGGCCGAAAAACTTTGGCCAAAAATTATCGACCGCGACGAATTCAACATCATCGCCGCTTCGAGCTTCGAACTGAACTACGGATTAAGTCTGTGCTTTTCCGCCAAGGAGAGTATCTATAAAGCGCTCTACCCTTTTATCAGAAAATTCTTTGGCTTTAGCGCCGCCAAGCTCTGCGCAATAAACCCTGAGCAGCAATACTTAGAATTTGATTTCTCTGCCGAGCTCGGCAAACCAATTGGCATCGAGCACACCCTAAGAGCTTATTACCACATCGACAGCAATCGCGCGCTAAGCTATGTGCAACTTAGCCCTGAGCAAGTTTGCTCACAGAGGAGCTAATAGGTAAATTCTCGGGAGCCAGTGCTTGTATTTGACAAGGTTATAGATCCACCTACCAAGTCAACATACTCGGACGCAGCGAGCTGCGGCGGTGCTTGAGGCGTTGACGTTGTAGAAAATCCCGCCGAGTTTCATCCGATTCGGTTTTAGACCGTCCGCTTATTACCAGTTTTGGAAGTACCCCCCAAATGCGCAGTATGGATGGCTCTGGGGTCACATTAGCGGACATACCGGATAACTAAAGTCCTGAATCGATTTGAGAACGCGTACGCTGTTGATTATTCTTCACAGCGCTTCTGCTTCCCGTCCAAATTCCTATGAATATTGCTGCTATCGAAAGGAAAAGCTGAATTAAAAAGGATGAAAAAAATAATGGAGCGCTAGGTACAAGTATGTTGCTAAGGATGTAATGAATAACAATTGAAATAATGTAAACTACCAAAGCATGACTTACTGGCCGTGTAAATATGCGACGAGCCAAAAAGAAAAATACTATAATCGATATAATGAAGTCAGGTAAGAAGAAGTACAAAAATACATGGGACGAAAAGTCGATACCATTTTTAATTAAAACGGATGTCACAGCGGCAGCAAAGAGCCCTTGGGATAGGGTCAACACCATCGAAAACAAAATAATGATCTTATAATTCAATTTTATCACTCGCCGCATCAGTAACGTTTACGAAATGGTAGTCGCTTAGTATCGCTTGTCAGGCTGTATATTAGCTTTCTTTGGAATTTTGGGCTATGCAGATTGCGTAGTAAGTCTATAGCGTCACAATAGCAGTCAGTCGCAGCTTCCACGTCGGCAGAGCATGTGAACAAGAGAGTATTTTCCATTAACACAATGGTCAGTGGCTTAACTGATTGATATTTATAAATTACGCGATATGATCAGGTGGTCAAAGTGATATATGGCCTGAGTCGTTATAAACTGTTATGCGTAAAGGCGATCATGGCAAATAACTGGAATATCCCAGCATGGCTGGAGGCAGAAGTTCGTGAGCGGGATAAAATCTGCGTGTACTGCAATCAAGAGTTTCTATCGCCAAAAGAGTCAGCCAAGCATTCCGCAAGCTGGGAGCACATCATCAATGATTCAAAAATAATTACCAGAGAAAATATTGCGCTGTGCTGTCGCGGTTGTAATGCGAGTAAGGGCCAAAAACAATTATCAGTTTGGCTTCAGTCAAAGTATTGCAAAGAGCGCGGAATATCACCGGAAACAGTAGCCCCCATTATTAAGCAGGCAATCGCAAATGGGCAGTGAGTATACGCATAACAAGGCCAATCCCCGCGCCGTATTTTCCGTTGCGGCTTTGCCTTCACTACAAAGCCGCGTGTGCTGGCGGCGTTAGCCTCTTAAGGAAGTTATGAGTATCTACCAAGAAACGAATGAATTTCTAGTTGAGTGCTTTCATGAACTTGAAGCCCCAGTTCCGTCACCTGTGCCAACACAGCTTGGTAGTCATGTCTCTCTAAGGTATAACATCCATCAGCTTGAAATTGCGATCATACAAAAGCTTGCTCGGTACGTTAGCGGGCTTAATGCTTCCTTGTTACTATTGGAGGCTGGTTATACGCAAGAGTTAGGCGCTCTATTTAGAATGCTAGATGAGTTCCACGAAGATATTGGCTTTCTTGCACTACCAATAGTTGGTGGCATTGAAATCACTGACACACATAAAAAATACCTTGATCATTTCTTCCAAGAAGAATTTGATAATCCTGATAACGCTATTCTTTCTACTCAAAAAAGAGAAACTATTCCAAGAAAGAAAATTCGTGCCATCATAGCCAATTCTGGACAAATCGGGTTGAACCCTCACGATAGCCAAGAATTATCAAGAACCATAAGTCAGATTTACAGCGGCTATGTGCATGGTGCGTCGTGCCATATCTGTGAAATGGTTGGCGGCGAACCGCTAAAATATCACCTGTCAGGTATGCCAGGTACACATAGACAAAGCGAATTTGTCTATAACTACTGGGATTATGCCTATAGAGGGTTAATCACAACAGTACTGGCTGCAAAAGCACTCGGTGACGGCAATGTTGTAGATAAAGGGTATAAGTATATAGAACACTTCGAAAATGTTACCGGAGACGCAGGAAGTGGTGATGCCGAGAAATTAATGAAACGTATAAAGAGAAAAAAGCCTAACAAGCCAATGCACGCGGAATTGTAAATGCTATCACCTTTTTTGGAAAAAAATTCAAAACATCCGCCAACATTCACAATCCGGTGTTTGAGGCGCTAAGTGAAAAGGCTCCGAAATTCATGGCGAAGGACAATCAACACTATGTTCCCCAAGGATACCTTCGAGGTTTTACCATTGAAGGTGAGAGATCGCTAATCTGGGAGTACGACAAAAATACGGGCAAAATTTCTCGCCAACCCAAGTCAGTACGCGGCGTTTTTCAAGGTAGTTGTCGCCTCAGATTGATTTATGCCGCCTTGTTTTTCTCGTCCACGACCGCTGGCTTTTCCGGGTTAAGATAAACGTCTTTTATCGGTTCCCAGTTTCTAATA